>JAZTYT010000001.1:0-2069 GCA_045637045.1 Christensenellaceae bacterium
ATACTGTCGGTTATAAGGATAACCTTATGCTGTGGTTTGTTTTTAATCAGCAGTTTTAAAGCAGCCGTTGAAACGTGCACGGTGTCGGCAATAACTTCGGTGTATAATTCATCTTCTAAAAGCGCACTACCAACCGTGCCGATGTCCCTGTGGTGTAATGGTGTTTGGGCGTTGTAGGTATGCGTTATAGATTTTGCGCCCCACTCGATTGCGTTTATTACGTCGCTATATTTTGCCGACGTATGACCGATTGACGGTACTATACCCAACTCTTTTAAGCGTTTGATAAGCGCTTGGGCATTTTGCTCTTCAGGGGCAATGGTTACCAACTTAATATTGTTGCCACTTGCCTTGTTAAACTCGTCAAAAAGCTCTACGTCGGGCTCAACGATATACTCTTTAGGTTGTGCCCCACAATACCTTTTAGATATAAACGGGCCTTCTAAATGCACGCCTAAAGCTTGCGCTCCGTCTTCAAAATGTCGGCCTATAAGTCGATTAACGGCGTAAAGTGCGTCTAAAATTGCTTGTTTTGACTGTGTCATCGTGGTTGGTAGGAAGTACGCTGTGCCTTCACTTGCAATAGCCGTTGCCATTTTATTAAGCGCATCAACACTTGCGTCCATCGTGTCAAAGCCGAAAGCCCCGTGGGTGTGCTGGTCAATAAATGCAGGCAAAACTATCGCGTCGTTAGGCAGGGAGATAGGCTGGTCGATATCTACGTCGCCAAAGCCGACGATCTTTTCGCCTTCAAAAGCCAAATTGCTACGTATAATGCCTTGCCCTTCCAGGTAGCAAGGCGCGTTTACAAAACCTTTCATAAATAATCCTTTATATACAAAACCTTGCCCCAGAAAAGGCAAGGTAGTAAACTAAACTATTTATCTTTTGACGATTATCATTTTGGTATTTTTTTGTAAGCTGTTGCGCGCCAACCCACCAATTTGTTGGGCGTATAAATCTTTTTCGTAACAAGCCTTCGCAACGCCCGACAGCAAACTAACGTCGGACTGGCGAGTGATTAAACGGTGTCTGCCACCCTGAAGGCCTGCAAGCATATTTAGTTTATCCTGCGCAATAGCAAGCACCTTAAGATACAGGCCCGATTTCAAGCACTTTTCAGTAAATTCTTTAGTAATGCCAAGCATATTAGCCGTTACGATACGGTTAAGCCTTGCGCGTGTGTAACGCTTGGTTTCAAGCGCGTCTATAAAATCTTTTAAAGTGGTTGCGTCCAAAGCCTTTTCTTTTATGCGATTTTCTAAACCTTCCGTGCAATCAATTACGGCTTTAAGCTCGCGCTTGCTTGCTTCTAAAACCCTAAACAGGGCAAGCTTATCAACGCTTGGCAAGGTTTTTGGTAAATCCTTAAAAACAAACTCCGGCACGAATTTTGCCGTTTTGTTAAGCTTGCCGTCGGAAATTGCCGTGCGAATTGCCGTTGCCGAGCAAACTTCACCGCAAAGCGCTACGTCGTTATAACCCGTGTTGCGATAAATCGGGTAAATTTTGGTTTTGGAATTTTTAGCAATCAGCGCTTTTACGTACTCAATACCAAGCGCGTTGTTTGGCGTTGAAAGTAATTGCGCCTTGTCTTCGCCTACTATTTTTGATAGTGCAAACTGGCGCGCAAGGGCAAAAGGCTCGCCACGGCCAAGGCTTTCTTTAAGGGCGTTTTTAAAGGGCTCGGTTTCTTGGGTTAACAGGCTGGCAATTTGCAAAAAGTCGGCCTCCGTGCCCGTTTCCGTACCAAAACACAGAGTTTTATCACCCGGTAAACTATCCAAAAGCGCGATTGCGCCCTTGGCAAAAACTTCGGCTGGGCCTACTGCAAAAACGGTGGGGAGTTCAAAAACAACGTCAGCCCCAGCCCTTACGGCGTGGACTGCGCGCGTGTACTTATCGCAGATTGCCGGCTCACCGCGTTGACAAAAATCGCCACTTAAAATTACGGCGTTTAAATCAGCGCCGAGCGACTTCATTTTATCAAGGTGTATTTGGTGGCCGTTGTGGAATGGGTTGTATTCCGCCACAGCCATCGTTATTTTTAAACGTTTACCTGCCATAAG
>JAZTYT010000002.1:0-3531 GCA_045637045.1 Christensenellaceae bacterium
CATTCCGTGCTTTGCACGCCCCCCCCTACTATTGACAAAAGTGCGTGGGCTTGGTATAATTATTTAAATAAATAGTTTAAACTTGGGGATAAAATGAGAAAACTAATTGCAGTTTTGTTGGCCGTAACGGTGCTTTTTGCATTTTGCGGTTGCAACAAAAGGTATAAATACACTATTGCGTTTGATAAAGGTGACGCAAAAATTATAGCACACCGTGGGCTTTCGGGCTTAAAAATTGAAAACACCAAGGACGCTTTTATGTCCGCCGCCGAGCGCAGTTATTGGGGCATTGAAGCCGACTTACGCCGAACGGCTGACGGGCAATTTATCATCTGCCACGACCAAACGCTTACAAGAATTTCAAAAAGCAACTTAAACGTTGAAGAATCTCAACTTCAAGATTTATTAAAAATCCCCTTATCCATTAAAAACAGGGGTGGCGAAGGAAAGCTTTGCGAACTATCAACCTATATTTCAATTTGCAAAGCATATAAAAAGCAAGCTATTTTAGAGCTTAAATCCGATTTCAGCCAAGAAGAAATAGCAAAAATAATTGACCAAATAAACCTAATCGGCTATATTGACGGCGTAACGTTTATTTCATTTAACTACTTAAACCTTGAGCGCGTGCGCCATATATTGCCAAACCAAGCTTGCCAATATCTATTCAGCGACGTAAGCACAGAGATTATAAATAAGCTTATCCGTGATAGAATTGACGTTGCTCTCTCTTACAAAGCGTTGACTGAAGAAAGACTTATTGCCTTCCATAACGCAGGGCTTAAGGTTAACTGCTGGACGGTTGACGATAAAAAGGTTGCCCAAAGGCTTGCAAGCCTTGGCGTTGATTACATAACAACCAACATTTTAGAATAATTTAACTGGAGAATTTATGATTAAAACGGAATTTTTTACTTTAAATAACGGGGTTAAAATCCCTGCGATAGGCTTTGGCACGTGGCAGGTTGAAGACGGTGTGCAATGTTATAACGCTTGCCTTTCAGCACTAAAAAGTGGGTACAGACACATTGACACGGCTTACGCTTACGGTAATGAGCCAAGCATCGCGCGTGCTTTAAAGGACAGCGGACTTAAACGTGAAGAAGTGTTTTTGACCACCAAATTGCCTGCAAGCATTAAAGATTACGACGGGGCGATAGCGCATTTTGAAGCATCGCTTAAAAACCTTGAAACCGATTATCTTGATTTATATCTTATCCACGCACCGTGGCCGTGGAGCGACGTTGGTGGCGATTACACGCAAGGTAATATTGAAGTTTGGCGAGCAATGATTGATTTATACAACCAAAAAAAGGTGCGCGCGATAGGTGTTTCTAACTTCCACGTTAAGGATATTGAAGCAATAATAAAAGCAACCGACGTTGTGCCTGCAGTAAACCAAATTAGGTATTTTATCGGCAACACGCAAGACCAAATCACTAATTATTGCAAGCAAAACGGAATTTTAATACAGGCGTATTCGCCACTTGCTACGGGGGCGCTAATTGAACATAACGCGCTTACCGATATGGCTGAAAAATACGGCGTGACCGTACCCCAACTTTGCATACGCTTTTGCATTGAAAACGGAACGCTCCCCTTACCAAAATCAGTCAACCCCGAAAGAATTAAAGCCAACTTGGACGTTGACTTTGAAATTACTAAACAAGATATGGAATATCTTAATTCCCTTTACCACATCGGCCCGACAAGGCCCTTTAGGAGTTAAAAACAAGCCGTACGGCTTGTTTTTTATTACCCATTCATAACGAACTAAATATTGTGTATATCACTTATACTTCTTTTTAGTACAATTATTTGCGTAAATTCTTAATTTTCTTGACAGCGCGCAAGATATGTGATATGCTATAAATGATGAGGGAGTAGCGTGCGCCAAAGTGCGTAGTAAGTCAACATCCTGGCCGTTGGCCTGGCTTGCTTTAAATTGCGAGACTCATGTATGTAAAGCGTGCATGGGTTTTATTTTTGTTCCAAGTACGGTTTGCGTGCTTGTTTTTTTACTTTTTGGAGGAATTTTATGGAATTTTTCGGCTTTACACTTTTTAGTGGGCTTCAAGGCGGTTGGCTTATTTTCGTTGCCGTGATAATCTTCGTCGTTGGGCTCGTGCTTACGATAAAGGGTGGCGATTGGTTCGTTGACTCAGCGTCTTGGTTTGCTGAAGCAACTGGTATCCCTAAATTTGTAGTTGGTGCAACGGTCGTTTCCTTTGCAACTACCCTGCCCGAACTTTTAGTTTCCGTTAGAGCTGCAATGAACGGCTCTGCACAGCTTGCAATCGGTAACGCAGTAGGCTCGGTTACGGCAAACACAACGCTTATTATGGGCGTTTCGTTAGTGGCGATGGCAGGCGCAGTTAACAGAAAGGAATTTTCACTTAAAGGTGGACTTTTGCTTGCTGCAATAGTTGGGCTTACCGTACTTTCGTTAACGGGCGTTCTCCCTGTTTGGTCGGCATTTATCCTTTGGGCAATCTTTATCGTGTTTATGGTAAGCAACGTTATCGAAGGCAAGAAAAACGCTAAAGTCGAAAACCCTGATTCATACGATAAAAAAGACGTTCCTTCAAAGGTTTTATTCTTTATTTTAGGTACGGCATCAATTATTTTCGGCGCTGAATTTTTGGTTTCATCAGGCAAAACCATTGCAACTGGCATTGGCATAAGCGAAACGATTATCGGCTTTACGGTAATCGCGCTTGGCACTTCTTTACCGGAACTTGTTACCACGTTAACCGCTATCCGCAAGAAAGAAAACTCACTCTCCGTTGGTAATATTATAGGCGCAAACATTATTGACGCAACGCTTATTTTACCACTTTGCGCAGTTATAAACGGTAAACCACTACCCGTTGAAAAAATCAACCTTGTTTTCGACTTCCCCGTTTGTATTACCGCTTGCGCTATCGCAGTAATACCAACAATTATTCAAGGCAAGTTTAAAAAATGGCAAGGCGTTGCGCTACTTTCAGTGTACGGGCTTTATATGGTATTCCTTGTATTAAACGAAGTTGGCGTTCTCGCCCTTGGCTAAAAACCATTTTTATTTAGACTATAATAAATTTAAAAAGGACAAGCACTAAACGCTTGTCCTTTTGTCTTATTTTGCTTTCTTTTTATCAACTGCCCTGTGGATAATCTTAATAACTTCAACGATAGGGATAATGAGTACTGCAAGGCCGAAAGCAATGCCGTATTCCATAATATCAAGGTGAGCAAGCTCAAATGCCTTTGCTAAAAAGTCAACTTCGATAACGACGGTCGTTAAGATGAGCGAAAGCACGCCTGCGCCCCATAACCAAAGGTTTTGACCTTTCATTTTAAAGATTGAGCCGTGTAACGAGCGCATATTGAACGCGTGGCAGATTTCACAGAGTGAAAGTGTTAAAAACGCCATTGACGTACCGAGCATTTCAGCTGAATACACACCCTGCGCGATTGCTTGAGCGTGAGATAAATCTGCAAGATAGAACCTACCGATAAGGTATGAAGCCATAGTGATTAAGGTTACTA
>JAZTYT010000003.1:0-1583 GCA_045637045.1 Christensenellaceae bacterium
ATTAGCCTTTCAGCTTCAGCAATATCTTCAAGTGTTACACGCATAAGCATACGCGTTTGTGGGTTTAAGGTTGTTTCCCAAAGCTGAGATGCGTTCATTTCGCCAAGACCTTTGTAACGCTGTAATTGATACCCTCTGCCAACGATTTCGATTTTCTTTTTTAATTCTTTGTCGTCGTAAGCGTATTCAACGACGTCCTTTTTGAAAACCTTATAAAGTGGTGGCATACCAATATAAACGTGTCCTTCCTGAATAAGTGGGCGCATGTACCTATAGAAGAATGTCAAAAGTATTGCCCTGATGTGCGCACCGTCTTGGTCGGCGTCTGATAAAATGATGATTTTATCATAGTTTAAATCTTTCATTTTAAAGTCGTCGCCAATACCCGTGCCAAGCGCGCTGATAATACTTCTGATTTCATTATTGTCAAGTATTTGCTCAATACGTTTTTTCTCTGCGTTTACAGGCTTACCACGTAGTGGTAAGATTGCTTGGTGTTGCCTATCGCGACCTTGCTTTGCACTACCTCCAGCCGAGTCGCCTTCTACGATGAAAATTTCGTTTAACGCAGCCTTTCTTGATGAACAATCGGAAAGCTTACCAACAAGTTTTGCACTATCCGCCGATGATTTTGCCCTTGCGACGTCTTTTGCGCGCTTGATCGCCTTTCTTACGCCAGCTTCTTCGACTGCCTTTTTGATAATCCTATCCATATCGGCAAAGTTCTTTTTGTTTTTGGAGTGGTTTGAAATTGCTTCAACGATTACACCTTCAACGATGCCTTTTACTTCAGGATTACCAAGCTTGCCTTTGGTTTGACCTTCAAACTGAGCGTTCTTCATCTTGATTCAAACGATTGCCGTCATACCCTTTCTGAAGTCTTCGCCCAAAAAGTTTTCGTCCTTTTCCTTTAAATGACCACGTGTGCGTGCATAATCGTTTAAAATTTTAGTCAAGCCCGATTTAAAGCCTTCTTCGTGCTTACCACCGTCGTGGGTTGGGATGTTGTTAACGAAGGACAAAACGATTTCGTTATAGCCGTCGGTATGCTGAAGCGCAAACTCAACCTTAACCGTTTCACGCGCGCCATTTACTTGGACTTCCTGATAGCCGTATATTGGACAATCAATCAAGGTGTTGTTACCTTCGTTTAAATATTTAACGTAATCGTAAATACCACCTTCATAACAGAAGACCATAGGCTCGCCCTTACCGTGACGCATATCCACGAAAACAAGCTTAATACCCTTATTCAAAAAGGCAAGCTCACGCATACGCTTTATAATGGTGTCGGCGCTGAATTCAACCGTTTCAAATGCCGTCTTGTCGGGTTTAAAACGAACGTAACTGCCGTGCTTTTTAGTTGGCGTGCCAGTGTTTTCTAACGGTCCTGTTGGAATACCTGCGTAAACCTTACCGGTCTTTTTGTCAACGTGGCTTATAAAGGACATTTTATATATGGTCTTTTTATAAACTTCAACCACAAGCCATTCTGAAAGCGCGTTAGTAACCGATGCGCCAACGCCGTGTAAACCACCCGAATAGTTGTAGTTTTCGCTATCAAATTTACCGCCTGCGTGAAG
>JAZTYT010000004.1:0-11920 GCA_045637045.1 Christensenellaceae bacterium
CTACCATAAACACATATTCATAATGCTTTATTGAATAATTAGAAAATTTAATAGGATTGGGATTACGGATTTCCGTAATCCTTTTCTTTTTTATTTAAAATATGCTAATCAAAAGCTTTTGCTTGACAAAAGGCGGGGTAAGGGGGTACAATTTAATTATCAAAATGGGAGTGTATCGGCATTACGCTGAACAAAACACCAATACGATGAAGAAACTTATTTGTTTATTGATTGCATTGATTACCTTATTTACTCTTGTCGCTTGCGAAACAGGTCAGAACGCAGAAGGTTGCGCGCACACGCTTTCAGACTGGGTTGTAACCCTTGAACCAAGCTGTGAAGCACCTGGCTCGCACCACCGTAGATGCACCATTTGTGCTGAAATCGTTGTGGTTGAAGAGCTTGAACGCTTACCACACGCCGATAGCGATTCAAACTGCGCTTGTGACGGCTGTAATCAGCCTATGCACGTTTTCGTTGAAGGCGCGTGTCGGGATTGTGGCAAAACTCAATCACAAATCTACGTTTTTGAAGACGTTGATGAATCCGAAGACGTTACGACGGGCGATTATATTTATTTAGGTCAGTATCCAACCACGGTTGTTACTGACGACGGGGTGAAATCAGCTATTGAAGACGCTATTAAAGGCTATCCTACCCTGGAAAATTTCAAGGGCTGGACCGATTACGGCTATTATATTTCCCAAAAGAAGAACACTTTTGCTTGGTATAAGGACGTAAACGTTGAAATTGACGGCGTTCAAAGGAAATTCCGTGGCGTTTACTTTATTAAGTATCGCCCAGTATATACTGCGCACGGTTCTGACGCAAGCGCTACCCACCAGGACGATAACGGCTATTTTGTAAATACGCCTTACTGGTTTGAATACGAGCCGATTAAGTGGCAGGTTTTATCCTGTGAAGACGGTTTAGCCAAGCTCGTATGCGCGCAAATTATCGACAGCCAAACCTACAATTACACGATTGACGCAAGCTTTATAGAAGGCAAGTGGTACGATACGTCAAACTATATGCATTCTTCAATTAGAAGCTGGCTTAACGATGATTTTTACCACTCGGCGTTTAATTTAGAAGAAAGCTTATTGATAAATAAGACGGTCGTTGAAAACGGCGCTGCAAGTACTAACCCATATTCCAACCCCAAGTATTTTAACAAGGGCAAAAACCCTTACGCTTGCGCTAATACGCAGGATTACGTATTCTTGTTATCAAGAAGCGAGCTTACTAACCCCAACTACGGCTTTGCCGAAATGAACGTTGCCGACCCAGCGCGTTTAAGAACGGGTACAGACTACGCGAAAGCGCAAGGCTTATACGTTTACACGGGCGAAAAAGAGATTTACTACAACACGGGCCACTGGTGGATGCGTTCAGCCCACCACGACTATTCAAGTTGCGTTGGTCTTGTTAATAGCGACGGCGATAACGACAGCAGTTACTTATCTGGCTTCGCGCACAAATATTACTACACGCACAACACTAACATTGGCGTAGTGCCTGCAATCGTTATAGGGGTTTAATTTGGAATATAAATTAGATTTTGAATTAGTACCCGACAGCGTTTGGTATTCCAATTTAAGGAGCATTTTAAAGCCTTCTATGTGGGACGTCGTACGGCGCGATGCTTATGCGCGCGCTAACGGGCGCTGTATGATTTGTGGTAGACCGGTTAAACGCCTTGAAGCACACGAAAGGTGGGAGTACGATATGAAAACCCACACTCAAAAGCTTGTTGACGTTGTTGCGCTTTGCCACGACTGTCACGCCTGCGTGCATATTGGTAGAACCCAGTTAGTCGGTGACGTTGATAGGGCGATAAAGCACTTTTTAAAGGTGAATAATTGTAGTTATTCCGACTATATAAAAGCGCTTTCACGGGCAAATAGCTTACATCAGGAACGCAACAAGGTTAACGAGTGGACGCTTGATTTATCTTGGTTAAAACGTTTCACTTAAGAAAAAAGTCGGCCTATAGGTCGATTTTCTTAATATTTTCCTGTAAAAGGTATGGGTTGTAATGACGTTTGAATTGTTTTTGGATATACTGCTTGATTCATTTATAGACACGGTTAAGATATTACCAATTATATTTTTAGTGTATCTATTGATTGAGTTTGTTGAAGCAAGGGAATCGGAGCAGAATAATTTTAAAAAGTTATTAACTAAAAAAAGCGCGCCACTTTTCGGCGCGTTAATAGGCATAATACCACAATGTGGGTTTTCGGTTGTGGCAACAAAGCTTTACCAAAAAAAGTACGTTTTGTTAGGTACTTTAATTGCAGTTTATTTTGCTACCAGTGACGAAGCCTTGCCTATTATATTTTCTAACGCAGTACAAAATAACGGGTTATGGCTTAACTTTGTCTTACTTGTAGCAATCAAGCTGTTATACGCTATCGTGGTTGGCTTTACCGTCAATTTGTTTGTGAAAAACAATAAAGCAGACGGCGTGTTGGATGAAATCGCTCACGCTGACGATTCGCATAACGAACAATCGCACCACAAGGGTTGCTGTCATCACGGCATAAACGATAAACGCACCACGCTTAAAAACCTAATTGTTCACCCACTACTGCACTCGTTAAAAATTTGTCTTTATATTTTTATTATAACCTTTAGCTTTGGGTTTTTCTTTAACGGAATAATCGGGGAAGAAAGGGTAGTAAGGTTTTTATCTTCCACACTATTTTTACAACCGTTGTTCACAGCCGTCGTAGGGCTTATACCAAACTGTGCGTCAAGTGTAATCATAGCGCAGCTTTACGTTAACGGCGCAGTTACTTTAGGTGGGGCGATAACGGGGCTAACGCTTAACAGTGGTTTAGGTGTTGCCGTGTTATTAAAGGATTCTAAAAACCTTAAAAACAGCTTAAAAATAGTTGCGATGATGTTTGTTTTATCACTTGCTATAGGGTATTTGGTAACAGCTGTTTCACTGCTATTTTAAAACAAAATAAACAATAAAAATAGGGCTATAAGTCGATTAACGCAACTTTTAGCCCTTTTTTGTTAGTCTTTTAACAATTCTTTTATTTGTGGGATTGCCTTTTTACCTGCTTCGTAACCACGCTCGTAAGCAAGCTGTTGGTTTTCCACCTTAAATTGACTCATATTGCCAAGCTCCGGTATAACGACAAGGTCGGCGTTTTTAGTGTGTGATTTTTTAGTCAGGGTATTTTCCTGAATAACGAACATTCTAAATGCAACGTCGAATATATTTTTGTAGTTAGTGTTTTCAGTAAGCTCGCCTAAAACGTCAACGGCAATTATGACGTCGCCACCCAATTTTTTGGCAAGCTTTACAGGGTTTCTTTCCAAAACGCCCCCGTCAACTAACAAATGACTATCAATTTTTACAGGCGGAAAGGCAAGTGGTATTGCAGAGCTTGCGCAAATGCTGTCAACTACGTTGCCACTTGTCAAATTTACAACCTTACCCGTTATTATGTCGGTTGCAACGCAACCAAATGGTATTTTTAACTGGTCAAAGGTGATTTCGCCAAGATATTTTGCCAAAAGCGAGTGCATTTTTTTACCTGCCATTAGCCCACATTTTTTGATTGGGTTTGCAGTTATGTCAAAAAGGTCGGACTTTTTAAGGTTTACAAGCACGTTTTTTATTTGGGTTGCAGTCATACCTGAAGCGTAGCCTGCGCCAACGATTGAGCCCATTGAACAGCCCGTTATAATATCGGGTTTAATTTTGTTTTCTTCAAGCGCCTTTAAAAACCCAGCGTGCGCAACACCACGCGCGCCACCACTACCTAATGCTAAAGCTAATTTCTTCATAATTTACCTACCAATGATTATTGTCTTTCATACGATTTATATACCATTTATAAGTGAAATTATTTTGAAGATTTATAAAGTATTAGTTAAGTTTTTGTTAAAAAATATGCTTAATCCAAAATAAGACGAAAAACGCCTGAAATCGACAAATTGTGCAAAAGCAAAAGCTCACCGTAAGGTGAGCTTAAATTAGTTAATTTTTACCCCAAGTGCTTGGCTGGAACATAATAAAGATTGGGAATAGCTCTAATCTACCTGCCAGCATTAAAAGTGACAAATAAACCTTGGAAAAACCAGAGAAATTCGCATAATTTTTCAAAACGCCAACTTCGTTAAAGCCAGGGCCGATGTTGCCAATGCAGGCAAAAGCCGTGCTTATGTTGGTTAAAAGGTCAAACCCGTCAAAGGATAAAATAAACGCAGATAAACAAATAAGCGCAAGCCATAAGGATAAAAACGTGTAGGTGTTTCGCACTGTTTCCTGGCTTAAAACTTCTCCTTCAAACTTAACGGTTGTAACTTCTCTTGGGCGAATCATCTTTTTAATATCGTTAATGCCTGCTTTAAACAGGATAACGAACCTTGCCATCTTCATACCACCACCGGTCGAGCCTGCCATCGCGCCACAAATCATTAAGAACATAAGTACGCTTTTTGCTAAGGTAGGCCAAGCGTCGGTGTCAACGTTGTTAGAGAGGCCCGTTGTGGAGCTTACGCTCGTTACGTGGAAGGCAGCGTCCTTAAGCGCTAAACCAAAGCTTGAATAAACTTGCTTGCAGGAAACGACAAGGTTGATTGCAATCATAGTTATTGCAGCCACAATCATAAGGGTGAAAGCAATAAATTCTTCACTTTTTACGGCCTTTTTGACGTTACCGATCAGTATCATATAATAAAGGTTAAAGTTGATACTGAATAAAAACATAAACACCGTTGCCACGATTTGAGCGTAATTACTATACGCCGCCATACCGTTATTGGTGATTGCAAAGCCACCCGTACCTGCAACCGAAAACCCAATCAGCACGCTATCAAATAGTGGCATTCCACCGCAAAGGTAGAAGATAATCTGGATAAGCGTTAAAACGACGTAGATTGCGTATAAAATCCTTGCCGTAAACGACATTTTAGAAACCAACTTCGAAGAAGTTGGGCCTGGCGATTCCGCACGATAAATGTGCATTGAGCCAGAGCTTTTCGGCAAGATTGCCAAAACGAAAACCAAAACCCCCATACCACCGATAAAGTGGGTGAAAGAACGCCAAAAGAGCAGGCATTTTGGCAAGGCTTCAACGTTGGATAAAACTGAAGAGCCAGTTGTGGTCAGGCCTGAAACCGTTTCAAAAAGCGCGTCTACATAGTTAGGTATAGCCCCGCTAACGACAAATGGTACAGCCCCAACGAGTGATAAAACAACCCACGTTAAAGCAACTATTATTATGCCTTCCTTGGCTAAAATGGTTTTATCTTCGGGCTTAATAAGAATCATTATAAGCCCTGCTAAAAATAGCCCTGCAATAGGGTAAACGAAGCTTTGCCAAAGGTGAGTTTCGTTATAAATAAAGCTTATCCCTAACGGAATACAAAGCAAAAGCCCACAAATAAACAGGGTTTTGCCCAAAATATTGATAACAAGTTTATAATTCATTACGCTACCTCAAAATTTGCTCAAGGTCGGTAATGTCATTTTTTGTGGTTACGACTATTATCTTGTCACCAGCCAAAAGTATTGATTTGCCGTTTGGTAGGATAAACTCGTCGTCCCTTACGATACCACCGATTAAAAGGTTTGATTTAAGCTTTAAGCTTTCAAGTGGAATGCCACGTTTAGGGAAGTTTTCATCAACCGTAAACTCTAAAGCTTCGCCCACGTCTGAAATCTTGTAAAGGGCGTTGATTGATAGCCCGTTACTTGACTGGCTTGAACGCACGAACTGTAAAATGTGGTTAGCAATGACCGTGTGTGGCGATAAAACTGTGTCAAGACCTAAATTTTTAACCAAACTCATAATTGCAGGGCGACTGATTTTTGTAATAATTTTTGAAACCTTTTTTTGTTGTGCGTAAAGTGAAATTATTACGTTTTCTTCGTCAATACCAGTTAAGGTAATGCAAGCGTCGGCGTCCTTTAATCGTTCTTCGTCTAAAACGTTGGTGTCAGTGCCGTCACCGCTTAAAATTACGGCTTTAGGTAGTTTTTGGCTTAATTCTTGACAGCGTTTTTCGTCAATATCCAAAATTTTAACCTGGGTATCGCTCGTTTCAAGCTCTTTTGCTAAATAGTAAGCCGTCATTGAGCCACCGATAACGAAAACGTTCTTGGATTGGCGTTTATAAAGCCCAAGCTTTTTGCAAAAACCAACGATTTGGTCTTTTGACGCAATAACGTGTAAAACGTCGCCTTCTTGAACGACGAAATCACCGCGTGGGATAAACACCTTGCCTGCGCGTTTTGCCATTGCAAACAAAACGCCAGTACCAGCTTCGCCAATAATATGCTCAACGGTTTTCCCTGCAAGCGCGCTCGACGGTTCAACGTGCAATTCAAGTAACAACGCCTTTCCGCCTGCAAAGTTTTCAACGTTATGCGCGAAAGGGTACTTTAAAATATTGGCAATTTCAAGCGCAGTACGGTATTCGGGGTTGAAAACCATATCCACGCCCAAAAAGTTGCTTATCGTTTCAACTTCTTCAAAGTATTCAGGGCTTCTCACACGCGCAACGGTATGCGCTGCGCCAAGCTTTTTAGCCATAACGCAGGACAAAACGTTAAGCTCGTCACGTGGAGTGCAGGCAATAAAAAAGTCAGCGCTTGAAACTTCAGCGTCAGCTAAAACGCTTCTATCAAGGCCAAAACCAACTACGCCCTTAACGTCATACTTATTAACAACCGTTTCAACCGTCTTATAGTCGATGTCAACTACAACTACGTTGTGGTTTGCTTTTGAGAAAAATTCAACCATCTTTTCACCGACTTTGCCGGTGCCAACAATTACAAGTTTCATATCTATATATTAGCACAAATACAAAAAATGTCAACTAAATATATGCTTACTATGTAAGCACTGGGTAGTTAGCCGCCTTTTTTTAAGTTTTTAGTAAACGTGCCGTAATATATAATGAGCAATTTTTGACTAATTTTTGTTCTTTAAAGCCCGTTTTGCACTAAAAAATGTTAAAAAAACAAAAAATCCGTACTTTTGGGCAAGTACGGATAAATTTTTAAGCGGACTTGAAAAATCTTACGCATAAAGCCGACATATCGTCGTCAGCCGTGTTATTAGTTAGCGTAAGCGCGCGTTCAATAATGCTGTCTGAAAGTTCTTGCGGGTTGTAAATTGGTGCGCCCTTTAAAAAATCAATAAAGTCAACTGCACCGCCAAAAGCGTCGGTTACCCCGTCGGAAACCATTACAATTACGTCGCCGTCGTTAAGGTCGCAGTTTGCAACGGTGGGGTGCAGGTCGTCTAAAATGCCTATGGGTAGTGACGAGCCTTCAATGTAGCGTATTCCGTTAGGGGAGATAATAAAGCCGTAGGGCGAGCCTATTTTTATAAAGCCTGCTTGTCCGTTTTTAAGGTTGACAAGGGCGATATCCATTGCCGAAAAGTTATCATCAATGGTTATTGCAAGCAGTTTATTAACTAAGGTTAATACAAATTCAGTCTCAAGCCCTGCCCGATACAGTGATTCAATTAAATTAAGGGCGCTTTGCGACGTTTTGTAGGCAGTTTCGCCACTACCCATTCCGTCTGAAAGGGCAATAAGAAAGTTGCTTTCGTCAATCTTAATAAGGCTGTGGCAATCACCTGACGCGTTGGATAGCGATTTAGTAACCTTACTAACGCCAAAGCAAGCGTCGTATTTTGGTGCAATTTTAATGGTTAAATACACGTAGCCGTTGATTACCGTTTGGGCCTTTGTCAAGCAAAGCTTTTCATCAAGCGCTTGGTTTAAAATTGAAGGTATGTCAAACTCGTCAAAGGTATTTTTCGTGATTAAAATATTGATTTCAGTATCCAACTCTTCGCCGAATACAAGCACGGCTTCACACTTAACCCCACGCTTAAAAAGGGTATTTAAAATAAGGGTTTCAAGCTTTTTGTTTTCGGGCATCGTTTTAGAAAGCGAAAACCCAAGAGCCTTTAAAACACCACCCACTCCACCTGACTGCAAGGATAAAATTTCCTTTGATTTATCACCGCTTTCGGCTTCCTTGATAACTTCAAAATATGTGCCTATAAGTCGATTAACTTCAAAAATTACGCTATTTGGGTAGGTGCAAACGTCTAAAAAATCACGTGGCAAATCAATAAGCGTTATGCGCCCTTTAAAAATACCTATGCGTATTATTTTTTCCAATAGCTCACGCTTTAAGCTTGCCTTTTTTAAGCACCTAGAAGAAAACGCGCAATTTGCGCACATTGAGTATAAAACTTCGGTTGTCATCTTGTCGATAATGCCGTCGGTGGACTCGGTGCATTTTTTAAGATTATTAAAGGCGTCTTGCATACTGAAAAACACGTTAGATAAATCGTAAAGCTTGGCTGAAACGTCGCTACGCTGTTTTGTTATGACGGCTCGGGTTAAGACTTCGGTTGGCTTTAAATCGTGCTTAATTTTAATTTGGTTTATTACGCTTTGTGGTATCAGGTTTGCACCCAAAAGCAAAATTATCGTGGGCAAGCAGTCAAGGTAATTGCCGTTAGGGTAAAGGTTTAATAGATAGGTTATAAATAATTCGGTTGACGCCGTTATGATGCCTATTATAAAAGAAGGACAATTCCAGCAAAGCGTTAACACGGCAAAATATATACCAAAAACGGCAAGGTAAACTGGGTTAGAAGTAGTAATAACAGGTGGCGTTGCTAATATAAAAGCGTAAAGGGCTACGCTTGTGCTTTTACGGTAGCGCGCAGTTAAAACAAGCAGTAAAATTGCAATGGGCTTATAAACGCTTAAGCTAAATAAATTGATAAACCCAACTGCAAAAAACAAAAAGACCGTTATTAGAGAAAAGGCTTCGCCACGCGTTTTTAAAAGTGGTAATTTATGGTGTAAAATTGCGTTAAGCCCAGTAGTTGCCGAAAATGAAAAAAGCACGATAATCGCCATATAGACCAACTTTTTAATAGCAAAGTCGTTAAAATTATGTAACAAATAGGGCAAAAGCGCAAAAAACGTAAACAGTATAATTTCAGCGCCCGGGCGTTTACTTTTACGGCGATAGGCTAAAAAAATTAGGCTTAATATTACGCCGAAAATCGCGCCTATCAAAAGCATATCGATACTTTTGTAAGCTAAAAACGAAAGTATAAAAGGCACGAGTAAGCCAAATACGGGTAAGCCTGCGTATAAAAGGCCAACGAAAGCCCCACACGATAATGGCACTGAATTTATAGCGCAGTTTAGCGCGCAATAAAAAATAAGAAGCGTAGGCGTTACTACTAAAATTTTAAAAAGCGATGAATTTTTCATAGCAAAATATTAGCACAAGCGTTATTGGTAAAATACCACAAAGTTTGGTTTTATTTGTCGGAATAAGACAAATAACTAAAATTTGCCCTTATATAATTGTAAAATTATATATTTTGATGTATAATCAATCTATGAAACGTTCGATTTTTAACAACAAAATATTTGTTTTCATATTGGCTTGCTTGCTTTTGTTGGGTGGGTTTAATTTGCCAAGCAATAAAAAAGTCGTTGCCACCGCACAATCAACGGTAAGCCTTTCCAACCTTGTAGTCAGCGTAGGGTTTAAAGGCAGTACTTCGGCTTTACAACAACAAACGCTTGAAAACACTTACAACTTATCGCCAAACGGGGTTAAGTCTTATTTTAGTAAGGTAAGTAAAGGAAGCCTTAACGCGCAAGCCTATATCCCAACGCAAAGCTTTGTTGAACTGGATATCACGGAAGAAAAGTTGCTACCAAAGTACGAATACATTGCTGAAGACTTTTACGCCGTGGTAAACGAAAACGGTTACGATAACCGCTATTACGACGAGCAGGGAAGCGTCGCGTCACCGCAAAAAAGTGGCGTTAAACAGCATATAGACGGGTTTTTGATTGAGCAAAGCCTTGTGCGTGAGGTTTGCTTAAGCATTGCAAACGGTATAAATGAAGCTTTAGACGGCGACCAAAACGGCATCGTTGACAACGTAACTATTATTATCGAAAATACTAGTTCCGGTGGCTGGGGACAGATTTTATGGTCACACCTTGACTACCTTGTAAGCTATAACGTAGAGTATTTTAGCCAGCGCTATTACGTGCCTGACGGCTACGAAATAGACCAAACCAGCTTTATCCCGGTTTTACTTAACGGCGCAAAGGTTAGTGGCTATACAATTTTACCACTTACTTCACTAACGCCGGTTACCCTTGATGAAAATAATCAAGAAGTTTTAAACGTTGGCGAGATTGCTCACGAATTTTATCACGTTTTAGGCGTACAGGATTATTATCCTTACCAAAGGGAAGAACAGTATCCCGACGTTGGCGAGATTGATATTTTAGGCAGTCCGTCGCAAATCCCACAATATCCACTTTCCTACACGGCGCAAAAATTAAATTGGTTGAGTGACGGGGCTGAAATTTTACCAATAGAGCAAAGTGGCGATTACCTTTTAAGCCCGACCAATACTGACAGCACGGTAAAGGCGTATAAGCTTTTGCTTAAAGATTATGCCCAAACGGGCGAATACTTTATGATTGAAGCGCGCAGTTATTCTCATCAGGTTTTCAATCAAACCTTGTTTGGAACGGGTCTTGTGGTTTACAGGGTGAACACCAAAAACGGTTACACTGCAAAAGACGGGCAGGCTTCAACGGTTAATTACGGCAATATGTACAACCAGGAGGTTTACGTGTTCCGTCTCGGTGGAGAAGCGCTTTCCACAAGTAAATACGGTGGCGTTTCATACGCCCTTTTAGACGGTCAAAGCGTTAAGCTTTCAAGCGATAAATCGATGGATAAATCAACCATCGGTATAAGCGAAAAGTCGGGCTATAGTACCGATAACGCCCAAAATTACCTTAAAACGCCTATAACCTATTCAAACGGTGACAACACTGGTGTAGTCATCTCAAACATAACCGTTTTAGATAACGGACAGGTAAGCTTTAAAATTGATTTTGACGATACGGTTTTACCTCAGCCGTTCAGCGCGCAAATTGACAGGCATTACGACGGTGTAAGGCTGGTTGCAAAATGGCAAAGTGGCTTTTATAAGGGCAAGGTAACCTTGATAGGCTTTGACGCGGAAGGGTTAGTTAAGTACAAAAACGGCAAGTACGTTAGCAAAAAAATGCCTACGCTTACCCAACTTGAAGGTCAAAATATCAAGGGTAAAACGGCAAGCTTTGTGGTAACTACGGCTTCAAGCTTTGCGCAAGCGTTTATCCCAAGCCAAGAGCAAATGACTGCCGTTTACGCAATTTACGAAAACGGGCAAGGCAATAAAACCGTGCATTTCGTGGGCGTATTATCCCCACAATCGCCAACCTTTATGCAGTATCTTTTAGGCACGACAAGGTGGGTTGTTTCAATCATAGTCATAGTCGGGCTGTGCGCTACGGTTTTGGTCGTAGGTATTTTGTTGATGTTAAAAAAGGAAAAACAAAACGCTTCAGGAAAGACTGAAGAAGAGATTGAAAAGGATTTGGAAGAAAAATACGGCGAAAACTATTGGCTTGAAGACCAAAGCGCACAAGATAGCGAAGACTTGCCGACGGAAAATCGAGAAAACCAAACGCTTGACGGTGAAAACGCCGAACAATTAAAAGACGGGGCTATAAAAGAAGAATTAGCCACAAAAAACGACTAAAAGGCGTAAAATATCCCGTATGAGAGCAAAAAACTTTTATTTATATGTAATATAAATCAAAAAGATTGGAAAATCGCATAAAAATATTTGCGAATAAATTTAAACTATGTTATAATAGCAAGGCTAAAAAATTCACACTCGCACGTTTGGGCAATCCGTGGCGCTCAAATAAACAGGACACGAAGGGCGCGCTATTGGTCCGTAAAAAGACTGCGGGGAGGATTAACGGAGGTAAATTTTATGGAAGTTACAACAATGAAACAACTTCTTGAAGCTGG
>JAZTYT010000005.1:0-7973 GCA_045637045.1 Christensenellaceae bacterium
CACTATTGACAAAAAAGCTTTACGGTAATATAATGTAAGTATAAAACTTATATAAGGGAGAGTATTTATGGCAAATCAAAATAAAAAGCTTAATAGCAACCTGATTACGGCTATTTTATACGTTATCGTAGGCGCACTATTCTGCATCTTTAAAGGTGAAATTATCAGCTGGATTATGACTATCGTCGGTGTTTTATACATCGTACAAGGCGTTATGGATATTCTTAATAAGGACCTGACTAAGGGTATCATCAATTGTGGTATTGGCGTACTCATCCTTGTTCTTGGCTGGTTGTTCTTGACCGTTGCTTCTATTATTTTCGGTGTGCTTATCATCATCAAGGGCGCAAAGGAACTTTTAGAAGTTTTAAAGGCTAAAAAGAAAAATATCTTTGATTTAATCGCGCCAATCGTTACAATCGTTATCGGCGCAATGCTTATCGCTGGTAAGTTCCTTGACTGGTTGTTTATCGTTGTTGGCGTTATCTTCATCATCAACGGCGTGTTGGAACTCCTTGGTAAAAAGAAATAATTAAAAAGCATTTAAGGCTTGCTTAGCGGCAAGCCTTTTTTGTTTGCCCCATCGTTTTTTTTGTGCCATAAAACTACGATTATAGTAATATAATAGCTATGTCGAAAGTTAATTTTTGTTAGATAATTTATTCATTTATACATCGGTTTTTGCAAAATATAAATTGTGGATAACTGTGGATAACTCGGCAAAGTTATCCACAAACAGAGTTTTAAAAGGGTAAAACTGTGGATAACTTGGGCAAAAAGGTGGGGTTATGGTTAAAAAACTATTGTTGATAAGCTTGGCGCTTACGCTTATATGTTGTGTAATATTATCTGCGAATATTATACGTTACACCGAGGCTTCGGCGTCAACCGATTACACCGTCGTTATAGACGCGGGGCACGGTGGGGTTGACTCGGGCGTGGTGGGGAGTGTGAGTGGTGTAAAAGAAGCCGATTTAAACTTAACGGTGGCAAATCTTTTATACAAAAGTTTTTACGCGCACGGGGACAGGTGTGTTTTGACGCGCAAAAGTGGGCTTGGGCTTTACGGAGTATTGGGCGCGGGCTTTAAGCAACGCGATTTATCTAAACGCGTGGAAATTACCAAAAGCGTTGGGGCTGATATATTTATATCTATACATATGAACAAGTTTAGCGATACCACACGCCGTGGCGCGCAGGTTTTTTACAAAACCGATTGCCCCAAAAGTAAGGCTTTAGCCGAGTGCATACAGGACCAGCTTAACGGCCTTGACGAATCCACGCGTTTTTTCGCGCCCTTGTCGGGTGATTATTACGTGCTTAATTTTAGCCCCTGCGAAGCAGTTATCGTTGAGTGTGGGTTTTTGTCTAATCCACAAGAAGAAAGCCTTTTGCTTTCGCCTGACTATCAACAGCGTATGGTTGACGCTATTTTTTACGGCGTAATTTTGTATAGGCAGGGGCTTGAAAGCGCTTGAAACGCTATAAAAAACGAAAATTAAATATTGAATAACGCATAAACTTAAAAGGCTTTTCAGGACGCACGGTCACTAGAAAAGCCTTTTTAAATTTTTGTCGTAAAATTTATCCCAAATAAAGGGGAAACTATTGATTATTTTTTTTGAATATGTTAAAATATGTAGGATAATTGGGGCAAAATGCCGTATGGAAACTTAAAGGGGTATTTTTTTGAAGTTAACTGATAAAATCAGCGTTGAAAAGGCGCATAGTATGAGTCCTATAGTTTTAGCCTTTATTGGCGACGCAGTTATGACGTTGTTCGTGCGCCAAAAAATTGCGTATGAAAAGGATTATAAAAGTGGCAAGCTTAACGAATTGGCTTCAAAGGTTGTATGCGCTGAAGCGCAAAGCAAACTTGCCGACGCAGTTTTCCCCCAATTAACTAAGGAAGAACAGGAAGTTTTCCGTCGCGCAAGGAATGCAAAAAAGCCTTCGCACGCGAAAAACGCAAGCATTACGCAATACAACAAGTCAACGGGGCTTGAAGCGGTAATCGGTTTTTTATACGTTACCGGCAATGAAGAAAGATTACATTTTATTTTAAACTTTGGGGGTGGCGACAATGAAGGTTGAAGGCAGAAATTCGGTATATGAGCTGTTATCTTCGACAAAAACGGTTGATAAAATTTTGGTGCAAAACGGGCTTCGTGACGCGCCTTCAAGAGAACTTATATCAGCCATTAAAGAAAGCGGTATTAAGTTTACCTTTACTGAAAAATCCGTTTTAGATAAGGAAAGTGCGACCAAAAAGCACCAAGGCTTTATCGCTTACGTTACCGACTTTGAGTATAGCGATTTAGACGACGTTTTAGACGCAACGATGGATAAAGACGCTTTTATTTTGGTTCTTGACGGTATTGAAGACACTCATAATTTAGGTAGCATCATAAGGGTTGCCGATTGTAGTGGTGTTGACGCAATAGTTATCGGTAAGCGCCGTTCGGCTTCGGTTAACGAAACGGTTATGCGTATATCTGAAGGCAGTTGCAACCACGTTAAGGTTTGTCGCGTAGGCAATATTAACGATGCAATCAAAAAGCTTAAAGAAAAAATGATTTGGGTTTACGGATTGGAGCTCGGTGGCGAAAACATCTATAAAACCAACCTTAAAGGCCGTGTTGCGCTTGTAATCGGTGGGGAAGACACTGGCGTAAACCAATTAACCAAAAAGCTTTGCGACGGTATCGTTGCAATACCTATGTACGGCAAAATCAACTCCCTAAACGCTTCCGTTGCAACGGGCGTTGCCGTTTTTGAAGTCGTACGCCAACGTAACTGGAGATAAAATGCAAGAATTTAAAAAACTTACTGATGAGCAACTTGTCGAACGCTTTAAAAAGCGTCAAAACGCCGTTTTTGAAGTTATATATTCCCGCTATAAGGAGCAAGTTTTTACTTTAGCGCGCGCTTTTAGTAAGAGTGGCGTTGACGTTGACGATTTGTCCCAGTCGGGTTTTTGGGGGCTTTATAAGGCAGTTTTGATGTACGACGAAAACAAAAGCGGGGCTTCTACGTTTAAAACCTTTGCCAATATTTGTATTAAAAGGGCAATGGAAAACGCAGTTAAAGGCAATAAACTAAAGCATACCGAAGGGATTTCTTACGACGAAGTTACCGAAGTTTTAGAAGGCGAAAGCCAACAATCCCCCGAAGAAGAAGTTATCAACGACGAAAGATTTAAAGAACTTTTAGAAAGCATTAAGCAAAGCCTTTCCCCCTTTGAAATTGAAGTTTTTAATCTTCACGTTCAAGGCGTTAAGTACAAGGAAATTGCACAAATACTTGGCAAGTCGCCAAAGTCAGTTGATAACGCTATACAAAGAATTAAAGAAAAAGCAAGAAAGCTATAGGAGACTATCGTGTCATATTTAGCAATATACAGACGTTTTAGACCGACTAAATTTTCACAGGTTATCGGTCAGGAACACGTTATTAAAACCTTAACTAACCAGATTAACGGACAAAGGGTAGGCCACGCTTACCTGTTTTGTGGCGCAAGGGGAACGGGTAAGACTTCCGTTGCCAAAATTTTTGCGCGCGCAATTAACTGCTTGACGCCTGAAAACGGTTCGCCTTGCTTTAACTGTGAAGCGTGCAAAAGCTTGCAAAACCCAACCAATTTGGATATTTTGGAAATCGACGCTGCTTCCAACAACGGTGTTGACGACGTTCGTGAACTTCGCGAAAGCGTTCAGTATCCACCCGTTGCAGGCGCGTACAAGGTTTATATTATCGACGAAGTTCATATGCTTACGGCAGGGGCTTTTAACGCGCTATTAAAAACCTTGGAAGAACCACCAAAGCACGCTGTGTTTATTCTTGCCACAACCGAGCCACAAAAATTGCCCGCGACAATTTTATCACGCTGTATGCGTTTTGATTTCCATTTGGTTGCAGACGAGATTATCCAACAGCTTATTGAAAATATCTATAAAGAAGTCGGTAAGCCTTTTGAAACAGAAGCAACTGCCCTTATAGCAAAAGCTGGTGAAGGCAGTGTAAGAGACGCTTTATCCATTGCCGACCTTTGCTTGTCTGATACCAACGAAAAGTTGACCTATAAGCAGGTTATTGAGCTTTTAGGCGCGTCTGACCGTAATAAAACAGAACAGCTTTGCGAATACGTTTTAAAGTGTGACGTTGGCGCTGTTATGGAACAAATCAACCAAATAACGTCGTTTGGCAAAAGCGTTAGCGTTTTAGCAAAAGACGTTTGTCAAATTATACGCGACGTTTTAGTTGCAAAAACCTGCGCCGATGCAAAGTCAGTTTTAAAAATGCCTGACGATGAAATCAAGACTTTAAAAACGCTTGCAGGTTTAACCGACAGCAACCGTTTACTTCGCATTTTAGAAATCTTTGCAGGTATTGAAACAGAGCTTCGCTACAGCACTCACCCACGCGTGGTATTAGAATCAGCCGCAGTTAAAGCAACGCTCCCAAGTGAAGACTATAACGTTGACGCTTTAATTTCAAGGGTAACGACGCTTGAAAGACAGTTAAAGGCTTTATCAGATGGTGGTGTTAAAATTGAAAACACGGCTAATACGCAAATCGTTAAAGATGAGCCACAAACGGTAAAAGAAGAACAAAAGTCGGTCAATAAGCCGATTATCGAGCATAAAGAGCAACCAAAACAACAGGCTGAAGCTAAAAAGGTTGAAAATGTTGAAGTAGAAGAACCTGCTATTGAACCTGAAAACAAGCCTACACGTTTAATGGCGTTTGACTATATCAGCGATGAAGACGCGCCTATGGAAGAAGAGCCTTTTATCCCAACCGACGACCAAATTGGTTTTGATATGAGCTTTGGCGCGCAGGATATTCCTGCTAATAAAGTTGAACCAAAGGTTGAAGCTAAAAAACAAGAGCCTAGTGAAGTTTTAGCGCCAAAGGCTGAACAAAAAAATCAAGCGCAAGGCTTAAACGGTAACGTTATAAGGGATAGACTCCCTGATAGCCGTATTTGGGGCGCAGTGCTTAAAAGCTTACGCGCAAACAGTCAAATTATGCTTTGGATTGCTTGTCAGGAGCTTGACACCAAGATTGAAAACCAAACGTTGACTATTTTGGTTGACGGCGACAACGAGTACAACTTACTCAAAAAGCCTGAAAGTTTAGAGATTTTACAATCGACCTTAAAGCAATACGCGCCTTACAGGGTTGAGTTAAAGCGTGTTGGGGCTGTTGAAACCGACGACGAAAAGTTTAAAAAAGACGCTGAAGCCGTTAACAAAATGTTCGGTGGTAAGCTTGAAATAAAATAATAAAGTTACATTAAGGAGATATATTATGGCATACAACAAATTTGGCGGTGGCTTTGGCGGTGGTCAAATGCAACAACTTATGAAGCAAGCACAACAAATGCAACAAGAAATTCAAAAAGCGCAAGAAGAACTTGAAAACGCACAATTAGAAGGCGTTGCTGGTGGTGGCTTGGTTAAAGTAGTGGTAAACGGCAAAAAGGTTTTACAAAACGTAAGCATTAACCCAGGCGCTGTTGATACCGACGATATCGAAATGTTAGAAGACTTAATTTTAGCAGCTTACAATTCAGCGTGCGAACAAGCTGATAAGCTTTCAGAAGAAAAATTAGGCGCTTACAATAAGATGGGGGGCATGTTTTAATGGCAGGTTTTATTGAGCCTATAGGTAGGCTCGTAAACCAATTAAGCAAACTGCCCGGCGTTGGCGCAAAAACGGCACAGCGTTACGCTTATAAGATTATCGAAATGAGCGATTTAGAAGCCGAAGAATTTGCGCAGGCTATCTTAAGGGTTAAGCGTGAAGTTAAATATTGCAAGGTTTGTGGGAATTTTTCCGAAAAGGAAATCTGCCCGATATGTGAAAACCGTAAAAGCCAAATTATTTGCGTGGTTAAAGAGCCAAAAGACGTTATCGCAATCGAAAAGGCTGGCCGTTTTGACGGGGTGTACCACGTTTTGCACGGCACGATAAACCCTATGGAAGGCGTTGGCCCTAACGATATTGCGATAAAAGAGCTTTTAGTAAGGCTAAACGACGACGTTAAGGAAGTGCTTATCGCTACAAACCCTGACGTTGAAGGCGAAGCAACGGCTATGTACATTGCTAAAATTGTTAAACCGCTTGGCATCAAGGTAACCCGTATAGCGCACGGCATTGCAGTTGGCACTGACCTTGAATACGCTGACGTCGGCTCACTTACTCGCGCTATTTTAGACAGGCGCGAAATGTAATGGTGGCCCGTAAGCATAGTTTTGCTCACATCTAAAACTTATGTATTTTTCTAAAATACTGAAGTATTTTAAAAATATCAACCATTGTTTGTGGCGTCGCCGATAATACTGAAATTATAAACTTTAATAACACTAAAAGAGAAAAACTTAAGCCGTCAATCACGGCACGACAAGGAGTAATATTATGAGAAAATGTGGTTTGCTGATGCCGGTATCAGCACTTCCATCAAAATACGGTATCGGGTCTTTAGGTAAATGGGCTTATTCTTTCGTGGACTTTTTGAAAAAATCCGGTCACACCTATTGGCAAATGCTACCACTTGTGCAAACAGGCTACGCTGATTCGCCTTACGCATCCTGCGCCGACGGGTCTGGTAACCCTTATTTTATTGATTTGGAAATTTTACGCACCAAGCGTTTATTGACTTACAGGGAAGTAGAAGCAGTTATCGACAAGGAAGACTATATCGATTACGGTAAGCTTTACACCCAAAGATACCAGCTTTTAAGAAAGGCTTTCTCTCGCTTTGACGTAAACAACAAGCAATTTAAGGCATTCGTTTCAAAGGGTGAATTTAACGATTACGCTTTGTTTATGGCTTTAAAGGGTAAGTTTAACTGTTCTTGGATTGATTGGCCTGACGAATATCGCCGTCGCGATAGTGCCGTTTTAGAAGAATTTGCTAAAAACAACCGTGAAGAATTGTTGTTCTGGCAATTTATTCAATACGAATTCAGATGTCAATATTTTGAACTTAAAAAGTACGCAAACCGTAAGGGCATTTACATAATTGGCGATTTACCACTTTACGTTTCGTTAGACAGCGTTGACGTTTGGGCTGCGCCTGAAGAATTCTTGCTTGACAGTAATTATCGCCCAACTATCGTTGCGGGCTGTCCACCTGATTATTTCAGTCGCACAGGTCAATTATGGGGTAACCCAATTTATAATTATCAACATATGCAAACCAACGGCTTTGCTTTCTGGAAGGCTCGTGTTGCGCGCGCTGAAAAGCTTTACGACCGTATCCGTATCGACCACTTTAGGGGGCTTGATAGATTTTGGGCTATACCTTACGGTGATCCAACGGCTGAACGTGGTTGGTGGGTTGAAGCACCAGGTAGGCAAATTCTTGACGCAATCTCCGGCGCTGACTTAATCGCTGAAGATTTAGGTATGATTGACGACGGCGTTCGTTCGCTTATGCGTTATAAAAACTTGCCCGGTATGAAGGTTTTATTGTTTGCCTTTGGTGGTGACGATTCAAACCCATACTTGCCTTGGAATATTGGCGAAAATTCAGTCGTATATACGGGTACGCACGATAACGACACAATAATCGGTACTTTAAAATCACTCAACAAAGACCAGTTTGCTTATTGGAAGTCAATGATTAAGCGCTCTTTAGAGCATCTTAAGATTTACAAGCCAATGAGTAGTTTATCAGGCGTTGCCGAAGGCATTTTGGACGTTGCTTACGGCTCGCAAGCAGATTTATGTATCGTGCCCGTTCAAGACGTTTTAATGGTTGGCTCTGAATTTAGGATTAATAACCCAGGCACTACTGGTTGCTGGACTGTTAGAATTAAAGAAAGCGTATTTACCGACACTTTAGCGCAATCGCTTCACCGTCGCGCAAAACGCTTTAACAGAATATAGTAATATGAAAAAACTTGCCCGTTTTGGGGCAAGTTTTTTTGTATATTGACTAACAAATTATTTAAGGAATCCTG
>JAZTYT010000006.1:0-5724 GCA_045637045.1 Christensenellaceae bacterium
TAAATTATTTTGCCGTTAATTCGTAAAGATTTTTCTTGTACAAATCTAAACATTTACGTATGATTTCTATAGCTACTTCTTTATCTTCAGTTTTATCAACGAGGGTTGGCTTACCGTGTTCTAATTGTTTATAAACCATAAAGAAGTGCTTCATTTCTTCAAAAATGTGTTCAGGAAGGTCGTGAATACTCTTATAAGTATTATAGTTTGGATCGGCTTCAGGGATAGCGATAATCTTTTCGTCCTTTTCGCCGTTGTCGTCCATAATCATAACGCCGATAGGATAGCAGGAAACCAAACTCATCGGAATTAAGCTTTCTGAACATAAAATTAAAACGTCTAACGGGTCTTTATCTTCTGCAAGCGTGTGCGGAATAAAGCCGTAGTTTGCTGGATAATGGGTTGAAGTATATAAAATTCTATCAAGACGTAATAAGCCCGTGGTCTTATCCATCTCGTATTTTTGCTTTGAGCCCTTGCTGATTTCAACCACGGCAATAAACTTATCAGGTTTAATGCGTGAGCTTTCAATGTCGTGCCAAATGTTCATAAAATACTCCTTTTAGCGAACCGTCGTTCGTATTAAAACTATAACACAAACAATTTGCATTGTCAATGAATTTAGGAAAAATATTGCAAATTAAATTTAGTGTAAATGTTGTGTAAAATACTAATGATTTAGCAGGATTTTAACAGTTTGGTCGTCATAATATTAAGCGTATAATTATTGGTTTTTTGGCGTTAAATTAAAATTTTATGACGGAAAAATAATATAATTGTGCCTTTTATTTAAAAAATAAGTTTACAATGCTTTACAAAGCAAAATTGTTGTGATATAATTTCAAAGTCAAATAAATTATGCCGCTGTGACGAAATTGGCAGACGTAGCAGACTCAAAATCTGCCGCCCTTAAAAGCGTGCCGGTTCGAGTCCGGCCAGCGGCACCAAAAAAGAACAGGCACATGCCTGTTCTTTTTTCATTTGTGCCAATGGCACAACATCGTTTCAAGCATAACGAGAACATCATTTGCCCATTTGGGCAACATCATTGCCCTTTTGCACGGCACAAATGAACGATGTTTGGTATTTTTGCATAATAAATCTTGATATTTTCAATCATTTTAATTTCTCTAAATTTCGAGTAAATTGATACTTAATATAGTGTTTTTTAGTCTCACCTTTTTTAATAAGCGGCTTGTTAAAACTTTCGATATTTACCGCGTTAGGATAAAACTGTGGTTCTAAACAAAATGCGCAATGTTTTGTATAGTTTGCCTTGCCAACGCAATTATTAAGCATATTACTTGTATAAAACTGAATTGCCGGATAATCTGAAAAAACGTCAAGCTCAATTTTAGTTAGATTAGAATACGCGCTTGCCAGATAGCTTGAATTTGTGCAAAAATTATGGTCAAAACCACCGCAAGCTTTTATATTTTTATCGTTTGAATTGATATCTTGCCCAATTTTTTTGTAATTAGTAAAATCAAACGGAGTACCCTTAACCTGCAAAAATTCGCCTGTTGTAACTAAATTTTCATCTACAAGCGTGACATTGTCGGCATTAATTTTAAGATAAGTATCATAGATATTGCTAATACCTTGTCCGTTTAAGTTAAAGTAGGTATGATTGGTTGGGCAAAAATATGTATCTTGGTCTGCAATGCCAAAATAACGCATAATTAAAGCGTTTTTATCAAGGCTAAATTCAACGGTGAAATCTAAATTACCGTTAAAGCCTTGGTCGCAATCAGGTGAAGTTAACGACATTTTTATTACGTCATCTAAAAGTTCAACGCTGTAAAAGCGTTTATCATAGCCGATCAAACCACCGTGCAAGGTATTATTGCCGTCATTTTTTGTAAGGTCGTAGGTTTTTCCGTCAAGAATATATTTTCCACCACCAATTCGGTTTGCTACACGCCCAATAGTTGCACCAATATATGCGTTTGAATTTACGTAATCTTCAATGTTGTTAAAACCAAGAGCAACGTCAATTTCACCATTTTCAGTTTTAACAACAAGCGATTGAATAATAGCGCCAAAATCAGTTATGGAAACCTTAAGATAATCGTTTTCGATTGTATAAAGATATACGGCTCTATTTTGATAATCGCAAAAATAACTTTTACTAATCATAGTTTTTTACTTGTTTAAATTTTGCACTACGATACCGTCGTCAATGGTGCAATCATAAAACGTGGGCGCGTAATTGGTTTTCGCTAAATAGTTGCTGTGAACTTTCTTTTTAAAATCTTCAACTAAATTTTTCTCAACTAAAGCAATACAACAGCCACCAAATCCCCCACCAACCATTCGTGCGCCAGCACAACCTTCAAATGAAGAAGCAACCGATTGCAATGCGTTAAGCTCAAAGCCAGTAACGTCATATAAAAGGTCTAAAGATTGGTGCGATTGATTCAATAATTGTCCTAAAGCCAAAATATCGCCTTTTATAAGGGCTTTTTTAGCTAAATTAACTCGTTCACATTCGTCAACAACGTGTTTTACGCGTTTATAAACGGTTTCGCTTAATAACTGCTTGTGTTTTTCAAGGTCATCAGCCGTTAAATCGGCAAGGCAATCAATTTTTAGTACGTTTTTAAGGGTTGAAAGCGCAAAGTCGGTTTCACTTCTTCGCTCGTTATACTTGCTTTCAACCAAATTATGTGGTTTATTTGAGTTAATAATGACTAATGCGTAATCGCCAAGCTTTAAAGGAACGTATTCGCAATCTAAAGTTTTGCAATCTAACAGCATTGCCATATCTTTTTTGCCACAAGCTGATGCAAATTGGTCCATTATCCCACAATTTACGCCAGCATAGTTAATTTCGGTTTTTTGCGCCAATTTTGCGATTTCAACGTTAGACATTGTTTGGTCTGACACAGTCAAAAGCGCTTTTATGGTTGAAACTTCAATCGAAGCCGATGAAGACAACCCACTGCCAAACGGAACTGTACAATCAGATAAAATATCACAACCGACAATTTTATAGCCTGCTTCTTGCAAATAATAAGCCACTCCAGCTTGATAATTACCATATTTTAGATTTTTGTAACTGTCTAATTTGTCTAAATCAAGCGTTACTTTATCGGGTAAGGTTGTCCAGCTAACGTTGATTTTGTTAGTGCCGTTGGGCTTTATATATACCGTATTTTTAAGCGATAAGGCGGCAGGAAAGACCTTGCCACCACAATAATCAATATGCTCGCCAATAAGGTTAATTCTACCACCGGCACTTACTGAAAACCAATATTCATTAAATAAATCTTTATCTATTACACGTGACATAAAAACTTTAATTTTCTTCGACAAAATGCTAGATTTTACTATTTATTTTATTGTAACCGTCAGGGTTGTTCGATTGCCAATTCCAAAGCGTTTTGCACATATCGTCGATATCAAACTTTGCGTACCAGCCAAGTACTTCATTGGCTTTTTTAGGGTTTGCATAGCTTATTGCAACGTCACCTGTCCGACGTGGTAAGAACTTATATTTCAAGCTAAAGCCACAAGCTTTTTCAAAAGCCTTTATAACTTCTAAAACCGAATACCCCCTACCCGTGCCAAGGTTAAATATATGAACGCCTTTGGTCGTTAATTTTTCAAGCGCTAAAACGTGGCCACGGGCTAAATCAACAACGTGAATATAATCACGCACGCCAGTACCGTCAATCGTGTCGTAATCGTTACCAAACACCCCAATTTCGGGATATTTGCCAACGGCCACCCTTGCAATATACGGCGTTAAGTTGTTTGGGACATCGTTAGGGTCTTCACCAATAAGCCCGCTTTCGTGCGCGCCTATCGGATTAAAGTATCTTAATAAGGTTACAGTCCACGAATTATCAGAATCATAAAGGTCTGATAAAATTCTTTCCTGGAAAAGCTTGCTTGTGCCGTAAGGGTTAGTCGTACCACCAACTTTGCAATCTTCGGTAAGTGGCAATCTTTCAGGCTCACCGTAAACGGTTGCTGAAGATGAAAATACTATGTTTTTACAATTATACTTACGCATTACTTTAACTAGAGTTAAAGTACTACCAATATTATTGCTATAATATTCAATTGGCATTGCACAGCTTTCACCTACTGCCTTTAAGCCCGCAAAATGGATAACTGCGTCAATTTTGTTTTGACTAAACACTAATTCAAGCAAAGCTTCATCGCGCACGTCAGCGTTATAAAGCTTGATTGCCTTGCCCGTTATAAGCTCAACACGTTTAATACTTTCAGCGCAGGAATTTGAAAAATTGTCGATTACGACGACGCTATGTCCCTTATTTATAAGCTCAACACAGGTATGGCTACCGATATAACCTGCTCCACCTGTAACTAAAACGTTCATAGTACGCTCCTAAAACCATAAGCTAGTCAAATTATAGCATTGAAGCACTTTCCCTGTCAAGAATAAACGTACAATTTAAATGTTTCCTAAGAATTGACGCAGGACATTTTGTATCTAAAGCGCCATTGATTGCATCACAAACTGCTTGCGCCTTGTTAAGCCCACTCGCCAATAAAATAATACGTTTTGCAGACATAATTTCACTAATACCCATAGTAATTGCCTGTGTTGGAACAGTTTTAGGGCTATCGAAAAAGCGCGCGTTATCTTTTATGGTGTTATCGGTTAAGTCAACGACGCGCGTTTTTGAATCAAAAGGCGTAAAAGGTTCGTTAAAACCAATATGTCCGTTAGTGCCTAAACCTAAAATTTGAATATCCTGTCTGTTAGCCTTGATAAGATTACTATAATTTATACACTCTTTTTCAAGATTTTTAGCAATACCGTTTGGTATAAACGTGTTTTCAGGCAAAATATCAACATGGTCGAACAAATTTTTGCGCATAAAATACGCGTAACTTTGGTCGTTTTTTGCGTCAAGTCCAACATATTCGTCTAAATTAACCGACCTTACCTTATTAAAACTGATAATTCCACGATTATAAGCTTCAATCAATTTTTGATACAGCCCAATGGGTGTTGAACCCGTTGCAAGCCCCAAAACCGCATTGTTCTTTTTTTGAAGCAGTTGAACAATAAAATCTGAAGCAATTTGCGACAAATCACTATAATTATTTGCAACTATAATATTCAAGGTAAAAAAGTTCCTAAAACATTATATTATATAATTATGAATATTGTTTATCCGCCAATAAAAAACCTGCTACCTTTAGGTAACAGGACGTCTTCATATTATTTAACTTTAACGGTGATTGCTAAAACGCCGTACTTATCAATATTTGCTTGCGAATAATATTCAAGCATATCCGAAGGGTTTACGGCTTCGCCATCAATATAACCAAGCGCAATACTATCGTAAGCCTTATATAACTCGTAAAAACTATTATGTCGGGTTAATTTAGTAACTATAACTTCAAGTGAGCTTCCGTCAACAAGGTTTGTAAACGAAATTTGGTCACCAACCTTAATTTTAGCGCGTTTTTCATCGTATAAACGCATTTCAACGCTTTTTGAACCATTTTTTATCAACTGAAACGGTCTATTATTAAGATTCATATAGTGTATCATAATCTTTCACTCCTAAATTAAGTATAGCATAAATTTACAGTTTTGTCAATAAAGCGTTTAATTTTTAAACATGATTTTTAGGAATGAAGCATCGCGTTGCGACGTAGCGCGCTTCATTTCTAAACGAAAGGGCACTGCTCTCGCAGTGCCCTTTGATTTGGAGGTACCACCCGGATTTGAACCGG
>JAZTYT010000007.1:0-2024 GCA_045637045.1 Christensenellaceae bacterium
CCATATAAATACCAATTAAAAAGTCCCGCAGAAGCTTCTGTGGGACTTAATAATATTATATGTTCTTAATTTGATATGGTTACTTATCGCTGTAAGGGTTTACGCCGTAAAGTGATTGAACGTTAATCTTAAATTCACTCATTTTACCCGATTGCTTAATGTCAAAATCACTATCGAGTTCAGCAATAAGTGCTTTTTGCGCTTTAGTCAATTTGGTTGGAACTTCAACGGATACGTTGACGTACAGGTTACCGATATCGTAGGTTGAGCGAATACCACGCCCTTTTATAACGAATTGCTTACCACTTTGAGTTCCTTCAGGAATTTCTAATGAATAAGGATTATCAAGCGTAGGCACTAAAACCTTGCCACCAAGCGCGGCAGTTTTAAACGAAATTGGCAAATCAAGGAATAAATCAAAGTTTTTGCGCCTAAAAATCTTGTGTGGAAGCACCTTAAATAAAACGATTAAGTTGCCTGCTTCACCACCGTTAACCGACGCTTGCCCCATACCACGCTTTTTAATATAACTACCGTTGTCAGCGCCTGCTGGAATATCCAAAATAACCTTTGTAGTTGCTGATTTATAACCTTTACCGCCACAATCAGGACACTTTTCAATGATCTTTTTACCCGTACCACCACAATGTGGGCATGAAACAACCCTAATGCTCCTGAAAAAGCCTGCGCCAGTTGCCTGTTGAACTTGGCCAGTACCCTTACAATTATCGCAAGTAGTATAGCGTGTGCCGTTTTTAGCACCCGTACCCTTACACGACGAGCAGGATTCTGTACGCTTATATGAAATTTCCTTTTTACAGCCTTTAGCCGCGTCCATAAAGGAAAGTGTAACTTCTAAAGTAACGTCAGCGCCCGGGCGTTTTTGTGGTGCACGTGTGCTTGCACCTGTAAATTGACTAAAAATGTCGCCAAAAATATCAGAAAAGCCACCAAAACCACCTGAAAATCCACCTGCGCCACCTGCTGAAGCATACGGATTTTCCAATTCATAGTCATAAGCAGCCCTTTTTTGTGGGTCTGATAAGACTTCGTTGGCTTCGTTAATTTCCTTAAATTTAGCGGCAGCAGCTTCATCATTTGGGTGTAAGTCAGGGTGATACTGTTTTACAAGCTTTCTATATTGAGTTTTAATCTCGTCTTGGGTTGCTTTTTTATCAACGCCAAGCGTTTCGTAATAATTTTTAGCCATAATTATACCTTTATTTTAGGGTGCAAAGCGTTTTGCACCCTAAAAGTAGTTTTTAGTGTTTAGCTATTAGTTTTCAGGACCTTGGTGGAATTCAGTATTTCCATCATCGCCTTGTGGTTGTTGCGCCTGTTGTGCTTGTTGGTAAACTTTAGCGAAAACAGCTTGCGCATCGTTAGAAAGCTTTTCAGTTGCAGCTTTAATTCTATCGTTATCATCGCTTGCAAGTTCTTCTTTTGCGTGTGCGATTGATTGTTGTAATGAAGATTTATCTTCTTCGCTTAACTTGTCGCCGTTTTCTTTGAGCGTTTTTTCAACCGAGAAAATCATACCGTCAAGTTGGTTTTTGTTTTCAACAGCTTCTCTACGCTTCTTGTCTTCAGCTTCGTATTGTTCAGCTTCCTTAACAGCTCTGTCAACGTCTTCATCAGAAAGGTTTGTTGAAGAAGTAATAGTGATGTCAGTTGACTTATTTGTGCCTAAATCTTTTGCTGAAACGTGTACGATACCGTTTGCGTCGATATCAAAGGTAACTTCGATTTGTGGTACGCCACGTGGTGCAGGTAAAATGCCTGTTAAATCAAATCTACCCAAGGTCTTGTTGTCTTTTGCAAACTGACGTTCACCTTGTAAAACGTGAATATTAACTTCTGGTTGATTATCTGCAGCAGTTGAGAAAATTTGTGATTTTTTAGCAGGAATTGTAGTATTTCTTTCGATTAAACGTGTGAAAATACCACCTAAAGTCTCAATACCTAATGATAATGGCGTTACGTCTAAAAGTAAAACGTCTTTAACTTCACCGGCTAAAACACCG
>JAZTYT010000008.1:0-1749 GCA_045637045.1 Christensenellaceae bacterium
TGGATATCTTCAGGCTTAATGATTACGCTTACTTCTTCGCCAACCTTTCTTTCAACGGTGTCCTGAATTAAAATTTCAGTCTTACCAACTTTAAAGGTCATTTCGTAGTGAACGCCTTTGAAAATTGAAGAAATAATAGTGCCGTCAACCTGACCCAAACCCTTGTTTACAAGGAAAACGTCTTCTGGGCGAACTACCACGTCAACCTTTTCGTGCAATTCAAAGTCGTCAACCATATCGAAGGTATGCCCAACGAAGCGAACCTTTCTGTCGCCAACGATTGTACCGCTGAAGATGTTGCTTTCGCCGATAAAGTCGGCAACGAATGAGTTTATAGGTTCGTTATAAATATCTTTAGGCGTACCGATTTGTTGGATAATACCGTCGTTCATAACAACGATAGTATCGCTCATCGTTAAAGCTTCTTCCTGGTCGTGGGTTACGTATATAAAGGTAATGCCAAGCTTTTTATGCATTGCTTTAAGCTCAAGTTGCATATCTTGGCGCATTTTTAAGTCCAACGCGCCTAATGGCTCGTCTAACAAAAGGATTTGCGGTTCGTTAACGATTGCGCGCGCGATAGCAATACGTTGTTGCTGACCGCCCGATAAGGTGTTAACGTCACGCTTTTCAAATTCTTCAAGGTCAACCATTTTAAGAGCCTTTGAAACCTTTTCGTCGATAACCTTTTTGGAAAGTCTTTCGCGTTTTTCAATGCGTTTACCGTTTTTGTCTTCGTAAACGTTTATTACGCGCTTTAACTTTAAGCCGTAAGCAACGTTATCATAAACGTTTAAGTGTGGGAATAACGCGTAACGCTGGAAAACAGTGTTTATCGGGCGCTTATAAGGTGGAATATCGGTGATTGATTTTCCGTTTAATAAAATTTCGCCACCATCGGGTTTTTCAAAACCGGCTATCATACGTAGGGTAGTTGTTTTACCACAGCCAGATGGACCTAGAAGGGTAACGAACTCCCCTTTACGGATGTACAAACTGATACCGTCAACAACGTTAGTGCCGTCGTAGGTTTTGATTACGTTTTTAAGCTCGATGATTTTTTCCGTCATTTGTGCTCCTTGTATGTTGAAATTGATAAATTATTTTTATTTTGTGTTGATAATCGACTTATAGGTTGACTTTTACGTTAATTAGAACGTTGGCGGGGTTGATATCCAGATTAAAACTGCGTTGATATCTTTATTGTTTTCAATATGATGTAATTTATCGGCTTCAAAGTAAAAACTTTCGCCTTTTTTAATCTGGTATTTCTTTTTACCAACTACCAAGGTAATTTCGCCTTCTAAAACGTAACCGAATTCTTCGCCTTCGTGGGGGACGTCGGTTTCAGTTTTTGAAAAGGGCTTAAGCACTAAATGGATAGGCTCCATAATATTTTTTTGCGCGTTGGGCACAAGCCAATTTAACGTACTGGTATCGGTTACCTTTTCAATAAAATCTTGTTCGGAAAAAACCAACTTTTCTTCAACGTCAACTTCAGAGAAAAATTCCTTTAACGATGAGCCAAGCGCCGTCAAGATGTCCTTAAGCGTGGCAATAGACGGGCTTGTTAAATCGTTTTCAAGCTGTGATATATAGCCTTTAGAAAGCTCACAGCGTGAAGCCAATTCTTCCTGCGTTAAATCGCATTGTAATCTTAATTGTTTAATCTTTTCGCCTAATTCCATAAATACCTTCGTAATATTAAACTTAAAGTTTAGCAAAACTAAACTTAATTATAAATATAAC
>JAZTYT010000009.1:0-2001 GCA_045637045.1 Christensenellaceae bacterium
CGTCAGGAACCCCTAAACAACTTGTTAGTTTACAACAAGACGTTGTTTTAAACACGTTGCGTTAGCAATATAATTACCATAAACAATATATCACTGCGTAGCATAGCTACGCAACCTTATGCGCCTTCTAAAAGCATTTTGTCGGCAACAAGGGCGATGAATTCACCGTTAGTAGGCTTTTCACTACTGACGTATGCCCTTACGCCAAACACGGCGTTTATGGTTTCAATACGGTTTCTGTTCCAAGCGACTTCTATTGCGTGACGGATTGCACGCTCCACCTTTGATGCGCTTGTTGAATACCTGTCCCCTATCATTGGGTACAGCTTTTTGGTTATGCTGTTGATAACCGACGGATTGCTTACGGCAATCTTTACGCCTTCGCGTAAATAGGTGTAACCCTTGATATGCGGTGGAATACCAACCGAAATAAATATCTTGCTTATGCGCTCGTCAAGGCTTAAGGTGTGCCTTGTTTCGCCACGCACACCACCACTATCTTGTGGCTTTGCGGTTATAAGCTCTGCAATGCGTTCTTTTAAAACCTGTGGATCGATTGGAGTTGTCATATAATAAGACGCGCCACGCTCTATCGCAGTTTTTATTAGCGCGTCGCTTATTATACTGCTTAACACTATTACCTTTGACTGGGGCAACTGCTTTTTAGCGTCGGATATTATTTTAAGCCCGTCAACGCCAGGCAACACTAACCCAGTGACTATAACGTCCGGCGTAAATACGCCCATCATTTTTAAAGCTTCTTCACCGTTTAAGGTCTCGCCAACCACCGTGTAACCTGCATCAGTTATTGTTGGCTTTATCTCGTCTATATCCATCTGCCTTTCAGCAACAAGTAATATTGAACACTTTTTCATACATAATTCCCCGTGCTTTTAATTTTACGATAATCAAATTATAGCACAATTATTTGGTAAAATAAAGCAAATCTTAACGAATTATGAATAAATTATTAAAATAATATTCAATATTTTGTCGAATTATGTAAAATATTGAAAAAACAAGTCAACACCATTTTTTAGGCACGTAAAAAAGCACCTTTTAGGTGCTTCTTTTAATCTTTTTTATAAATTTTTTAGTCAGTTATTTAGCGTTTGTCGGTAAGCGATTACCTGTCTTTTAGTTGCCTTGGTACACCAACCTACATCCATACGAAGGGTGTTTTCTATTGGATGCTGACGACGTTGAGAACCTGAACAACCCTGCAAGATTAACACCTGAAGCGTTATTTGACGTATAAAGTATGCGCCAGCCCGTTCCGCTACAAACCTTATCGGGCACGTAAATATTGGTTGAGTAGTCCGCACTATCAATAGACGCATTAGGCAAAAACGCCCACGGGAAAACACTGCTATATGCCAAGCCCTGTATTCTACCAGTTTTTGGCAAGCTTACCCCTGCTTTAACGTAGCCTTTTGATGTATCGTCGGCATATTTTTTATAATCAAGCGAAATATATACGGCGCGATCGCTCACGTTAATACCGTCAACCCACTCACAAACATTACCCCACAGGCCTTCTATATTCCTGTATTTGACCTGTGTAAGCCCATCAACGCCTTCAGCACGGCCTGTATGGTACGCCATCGAGTCAGTTTCGCCCGTCAAATGAATATAATCTTGAGCAGGCTCGATTTCGTCAACAACACCACGCCCTATCGTGGTTTGAACGTCCCAATTAGCGTATTCGACCAAATATAGCATTTGAATTGCATTCCACGTTGCAAAATCGTACTGCGACCATTTTGAGCCTTTCGCCCTTGCGTTTTGACGGACTTCATCACGCGTAACGTTGGTTAAAGGCATAGCACCTGAAACCGATTTATATTCTGCGTTGGTGTTATATTTTGCAACGTAATTGTTGCTACCGGGGTGCACGGAAAAACCTTTTTCGTATTTGGCGGAAACGTAAAATTTTCTACCGTCAGCGTCGTCAACGACTCTATAATAAAATTGTGGAATATACACAACCGTATCGTACTC
>JAZTYT010000010.1:0-4651 GCA_045637045.1 Christensenellaceae bacterium
TGCACAAGACCTTGCGGTCAAGCAATGCTTACAGGCATCACCGAAGCATAATTTATATCAATATACTTGTCAATCTGCCATTTTTGGCAGATTGAATTTATATTAAAGGGGGACTATTATGAAGGTAGTAGATATTATTGCTTTAGCGGCTACAATGGTTGGTGACGACCGTCTTGCCCTTTGCATCAAGGAAGCCGTTGAAGGTGGCTCGAGCCTAACCGATGAAGACGAAGCCGAATACAAAAAGTTTCTAACCTGCTACAATATAACCGTTTCAGAGCTTTCCGAAGAACACCTGCCACTTTGCTATGAAGAAGAGCTTTATTCAAGTGATAAAAGGTTTAGCTATTGTGACTTTACATACCAGCCTTTAAAGATAAAGTCGGTCTATAAGTCGATTAACCCAATAGATTTTAAAATCTATGCCGAATATTTAACGGCTGATTCCGACAAGATTACCGTCAATTACGAATACCAGCCGTTAAAAACCGTTGAGTTTAACGACGACGTTTGTCCTTTTACCAATACCATAATCGGAGAAAGACTAATTGCATTGGGGGTTGCTTCAGAATACTGTTTAATAAAGGGTATGTACGAAGCTGCTATAATGCTACGCGACAGGTATGCAAAATCACTTGAACAAACGCTTGTCAAACGCAGGGTTTCACGCATTAAGCAAAGGATGTGGTTTTAATGCATGGCAACTATAATTTAGCAAGCTTGAAAAAGCGTAGCGTTAATCTTTTTGACTTCAGTAATGGCGTTAACGGGCTTATAGACGGACATATTGCTAAAAACACCACCGCAAAACGCAGTTTTAACTTTGACTATAGCAACGGTGCTTTAAAGGACGGCGTTGGGGTCGAAGAGTTTACCGTTGAGTTTGATCACGGCAAAATTAGACCGCTTCCACCAAACTATTCCATACGGCCGATTAAGGTTTATCACTACAAGCGTTATGACGAAGCTAATGAGCGTGATGACGACAGGCTTATTATACTTTACGATGATAATAGCGTGTACGAGTGGAAGATGTTTTCAAATAACGGCACACTTTTAAAAATCAACGGCTTGAGCTTTGAAACACCACCGTTTTCGGCTTGCTATAGGTTAAACGGCGAAGACGTTATTTTGTTTTCAACCCAAGGCGTTTTATACGTTTATAACGGAGAACGAATCACCACGTTTGACGCGCCGAAGATTACTTCGATGTGCATCCATAACGAGCGATTATTCGCCACGACCGAAGGAAGCCAGACGGAGCTTTGGTTTTCAAAAACCTTTGACCCAACCAACTGGAACGTTACGCTTGACGAAGCCGGGTTTATTGATTTCAGGTCTTCTCACGGCAGGCTTTTAAAGGTGGTTAGCTTTAACGGGTATTTATACGTTTTCTCAAACTACGGCATTTACAGGGTATCTGCTTACGGTGATCAGACCGAGATGTACGCTGATAGTATTTTCGTCAATTCAGGCAGGATTTACGGCAATACGGTTACCGAGTGTGGTAAATACGTAATTTACCTTGCCGAAGACGGCTTTTATAGGTTTGACGGTGTAAGCTCGGTCAAAATTTTAAGCGCGATTGACCCGTTTATCGACGGGCTTGACAACGAAGAATCGGTTTCGGCTTACTACAACGGCAAGCTTTACGTCTCGATTAACGCCAAATTAGACGAATACGTTAGACGCACGCTTTTGGTTTACGACGTGATAACGGGCGAGTTTTATTTTGCAAAAGGGCTGAATATTTATGAGCTTGCAAAGCTAAACGGCAACAGGTATTCAAAGCTTTTGCTTTTAGACCAAGGTAATATAAATTTTTGCCAGCTTAACTATAACACGCGCTACTTTTCACTGTCGTTAGAAAAGGAATGGACGTCCTATCCCAACGATTACGGTATAGAAGGCGAAAAGACCTTTTCAAGCATCAAGCTTTACACCAAAACGCCGATTACGGTCACGGTGTCAAGCGAGCGCGACGTTAAAACGGTTAATTTTGAAGGTAAAACCTATCGCCAAAGTAAAACCGTAGGGCTAAAGGGGACTACCTTTAGCGTTATAATTTCAACTAAGTCTGAAAACGCTGAAATTTCAAAGGTTGTAATAATTCTTGAATATTTATAAGGTGAATTATGGATGGTTTAGAGTATAAATTTTTGGATTTAGATAGGCGCTTGCGCGCGCTTGAATTAAAGCGTGCGCCAAGCTTTAAACACCTAAAGCTTACTGAAAGCGACTTAATTAAGATAGAAGACGGTAAATATTTAGTTAAGTTTGAAGCTGTAAATAAATCAAACGTTTTTATTGAGTTAAATTGTCGTCTGGATTTAGCGTGCGAAGTGGTTTTTAGCCTTAACGACGTGGTTTTATCAAGCAAAATGAGTGATGATTCGGTTACCGAATGCTTTGAAGCGCAAACAATCGTGGGTGAAAACCTTTTGGTGGTGCAACCGTTAAACTTAAACGCGTCGATTATTGATTTTAACCTTTTAGTGGTCGGTGACGTTAATCACGTTGCAGACAATAGCAAGCTAACCGTGGTGCGTACCGATTCAGGCGCGATGGTTTGCGAGTACAACGGCGTAAAGGGCGTTGCGCGTTTATTAAGCCTTAAAGACAAGCAACTTAACGAGCTGTACTACCAGGAAAACCTTAAAGGCGCAAGCATAAGTCTTGTTGACGGGGAAGACGGGCAAATTTTGTTTGGGGTGTTAGATAACGACAGCAGGTTTACTGTAAAGCGTTATGCCGTAAACAGCCTGCAGGTATTGGATGAGTATGAGATTTCAACGGGCGTTAAAAAAATACAGGGTACTAAAATTACGAACGGCGGTGCGTTTTATTTTATTAAAAACGGTTGCGTGTACCTTGCTTCAATATCGTTTGACGGCGAAATTTCAACGTCATCAAAATTAAAAGACGGGGTTGAAGATTTTACTTCTTCGCCAGAGCTTGAAGGCGTTATTATCTATATTGGGACAAACAAGCAAGCAATTTTATGCAAAAATATAGGTGAAAATATTGATAAATATTCACTCCCGAACGGCAAAAATTATGCCCTTGATAAGCAAAATTCCGTAATAACGATAGGGTATAACGTTGATAACGTTATATTCCAGCATAATCTCAACGCCACGCTTACGCCTTCTAAACGCGTGGGATACGGAAGCGAGCAATACGTTATAAACAACAATATCGTACGGAGAACCCGTACCAAAATAAATATTTTTTAGGAGTAAGTTATGAGTGAAACAAGAAAAATTCAGCTTAAAAACAAACGCAAAAGCTTTTTAGAAAAGCTTAACGAAATTGGCAGGGCTGATTACGATACGGCAATTAAGGAAGCGTTAAAGGAGAGTAAGTTTAGTGAAGCGAAACAAGAAAAGGATAATCAGGCAAATTTACAAGATAGCGTGCAGGATACTGCGATTAACGGCAAAAAAGGTCAAGCAAATTTATCAAGCGAGATTGAAACGCCAAAAAAAGACGTAACCTATCCACAATTTTTGGAGTACGACGCACCAAGTGACGAAGAGCTTTACGAGCTTGCAAAAAGGAGTGTTGAAGATAAAAAGGCGAGTGATATCCAAGACCTTGTAAGCAGTAAGGAAAATTCCGAAAAGTCTATCAATAAGGCGATTAACGACCAAATTGAAGGCGCTAAAAACAAGAAGGAAAATCAAAAAAGCAACTACTTAAGCTCGTTAAAGCAAATTGAAGATCAGGTGTTAAAAAGGGGGATTGCGCGTTCAAGTATTGCTGTAAACGCTATCGGTGGGCTAGAAAAACAAAATATGGATATTCTATCAAAAATCGATAGTGACAGCGCTAAAGAAATTGCTTCTCTTAACGAACAAATTTCGGCATTGGAATCAGAGTTTGCTAAAAAGCTTTCTTCCATTAACGAAAAATACGCTAACGCAATCAACACTAAATTAGCCGAGCTTAAAAAGGAGCGCGACGAAAAGTTGCAATCTATAATTAAGTATAACAACTCATTAGCGTTATCTGGCTTTGGTGGAATTACTGGTGGCGTAGTCGATAGTGACGGTGACGGCTTAATTGACACGCCTGTTATCAGTAACGCTGATTTAAGAAGAGTAAGCGAAGTCGTTACGTCATTTTTGCAATACGACGATCCGACTGAAGCTTTAACAGCCTTTTTAAGCGACGATAGTTACCGTGATTATTTGGGCGCATATTATAATAACGTTTACACGATTTTATATAATAGGGCGAAAGCGTCAGCTGGTCAAAAATAGTTGAATAATCGGCTTATAGCAGGGCTTTTGGTGACAAAAGCCCTGTTTTTATATGCTAAAATTTGCATATGTGAATAAATTTAAACGTCATTTAATATATATAAACGTAAGGTATAAATAATGCAGTATAAACGTTTGGAAATCAACCTTGAAAGCATACTTAATAATTTGACGTATTTTAAAGGTCTATCATCGCAAAGGATGATTTTTATTGCTAAATCAAATTGCTACGGTCACGGGCTAAAGCAAGTTGTTGATAAGGTAAAAAACGTCGTTGATTATTTTGCAGTCATTAATTTAGAAGACGCAATTTATATAAGGCGTATGGGTATTGATAAACCAATATTGCGTATGGCAAACGTTAAGTCAAACGATATAATAAAGCT
>JAZTYT010000011.1:0-3888 GCA_045637045.1 Christensenellaceae bacterium
ACTACAGAGCTACCTCTATTTAAGCTTATTTCATCGTTTTCATCTAAAAAACATAAATTAAAAGACAATACTAGAAAACCTGACACCCCTTGAATAAGTTTTTTAGGTATTTCTACCGTAGCAAAATTATTATATCTAAAGCCTTGACAATTCCATTTATATTCAGTAACTCTGTATTTTGGCGATAAAAAACCATCAATGTATAAAAGTGTTTCACCTGCAAGCTTGTCTTCAAAATCATAATACTGATTCTTATGTTCAATGGTTATTATTTTAACTAACGCAATGGTAGAATTGATATAGTCAACGTCATCATCTCCAATATGAAAGTCATGACCATAACTTAAATTCACAGCATAGATATCATCAATATCATAAATATCTTGAAACTCAAATTTGCAATATAATGGATCTTTAGGCTTTGACGAACCACCGCCGCAACCTGTGGCAAACAAAATGCAAATAATCATACCAAAGATTAAAAATAATTTGCCTGTTTTACACATCATAAAATCCCCCTTTTACTTTTAGTTGTATTTTTATTATAGCATACGCATATACACATTGCAATAGGTTTTATAAAAAACCCGACTCAACGCTTGGTTGAATTGGGTTTAGCACAACAAAAAACTCCCCTATAGGTCGGTTAAACGCCCATTGGGGGGTTTTTTTGTTAATGAATTATTCGTTATTCTTGTCTATTCGCTTTGAGATTTGGCTGTGACGATTAAGCATATCTATCGCGCTTTGCTTGGGGGACACAAAATTGTTACTTTGCGCGCTGAAATCACCACCGACAGACGGTCTTTGGGCTTGTGTTTTTGTGCCGTTAACCGTGCTATAGGTGGGTTTTTGCGTGTTTTGGGTGTTGCCACCGTCGTCTTTTTTAGTTGCGCCGAGCATTGCGCTAGTTAGTTTTGTTAATAGGTTTATAAGCGTTGTGTTTTGCATTAAGCTGATTACCTTTTACCCGTTTACTTTTATTAAATTTGCCACTTAAAAACAAAGTTTTTATTGCCTTAAGAAAAATTTGTGGCTTAAAATAGTTATTATTTTGTTTTTTAAGGAAAAAATGCCCTGTTTTTTATTGATTATTTTAATTTTTTAGTATATAATAATAAAACGGGTCTTGAGTTACGTGTTAAGTTAATTAACTTAAACAGCACGCGCCCGTGTAATTTAATTATATTACTGCCACTTTAAAAAAATGCAAAAGTGGTTATACAAAAAGGAGTAATAGATGAAAAAGTTTTTAAGCTTAATTTTAGCCGTTGTAGCAATCTTCTGCTTATTTGCTTGCGGTAACAATGGTTGGAAGTCACAAATCACCGACTATTCTGGCGAAGTTTCTTCAAACGGTGGCTTTGCAGTTGTTAAGGGTGAATACGTTTACTTTATCAACGGCGTTGAAACAAACGCTGCTGATAACGCTTTCGGTACGCCGGTAAAGGGCGCGCTTGTTCGCGTTAAAACAGCTGACCTTGCAACGGGCAACGCTAACGCGCAAGTTGTAGTTCCTAAATTATTCTACACCGACGTAACGGCTGGCAAGGGCTTCTATATTTACGGCGATTACGTTTATTATACTTCACCAAGCACGGATAAAAACAAAGCTGGCGAAACTTTAAACACAAAGTTACAATACGTTAGAACTAAACTTGACGGTACGGACACAAAGGTTATCCTTCAATTAGATAACTTAACCACACCTTATAGATACGTTCAATCAGGTAACAACGTTTACCTTGTTGTTTATACAACCGTTGACGGTGAAAACGTGCTTGTAAGCTACAACGCACAAACCGGTGACAAGGTTGCAACAAGCCAAGGTTTAACAAGCTATCTCTTCTCTGACGACCTTGCAAAAGACTACTGCTACTACGTAGAATACGCGCACAATGAAACTTTAGATGAAGACGAATCCTTCCACAACATCCGTAAGTTCAACTTTGCAACAGGCGCTGACGAAGTTGTTTACAGTGGCGAAAAGGGTACGCAAGGCGTAACGTTTGCACTCATTAAAGACACGGGTAGCAAGTTATTCTTCTCTGAAACTTCAGTTGATACTTCTGTTAACACCGTTACTTTCTACTACGGCGTAAACGAAGGTAAGTTTGGTGAAGCTATCGTTTTAAACCACGGCACGAAGGACGCTGCAACAATCTTTGGTGCAAACTCATATTACCACGACTTTAACGCAATCATTTACCACGACGCAGCTTACGGCTTCGTTAAATATGATTACACGCTTGAACAAGACGCTTCAAGCTTCGGCCACGTTTATTTAGTTACCGACAGAGAAGTTATCGCTGAACTCTCTTCTTTAACAGTAAGCTTCTATGAAGGCGAATACGTTTACTTGGTTGACGCTACAAACCTTTACTACAGGGTTAAACTTGCTGACATCGCTAACGCAAACGTTACCGTTGAACAAATCACTTACGTTGCTTTAGAAAACAGCTGGTATAAACCAGAAGTTATCGGCGAATACGTTTTATCTGCAGTTACGTCAAACCCATTTGGTAGCTACGTTTACGCAACCAAGATTGGTTTAGGTGAAAACCAAACTGAAGAAGAAAAGACCGATTCTTACGACTTTAGTGAAAAAGCAAATATCGAAGCTTTCAAGGCAACGCTTATCGGTGTTCAAACACAAGCTGATATCGACGCTTATAACAAATATTTAGCAGACACCTTTAAGGATAAAGAATAATTTTTAATTTTAAAAGCCTGCGCCACACGGCGTAGGCTTTTTTGCATATATTTTTACTATTGATATAACGCGCGCCCGCGCGCACGTAAAAAAGGGGCAAGGTGTAGTTTTTACTCACAAGCATATTGATTTGTAAAGAGTAAAATTACAACGAATACTCGGCAAGAAAAGTATGGTTGGCGTTTCCGCCAACCACACAATTATAGGTTTTGTAAATGATTTGCTATTATTTTTCTAAATTCTATAATACATTTCTTACTCTTCTTTTATTGTCTAAATTTATTAACAATTACAGCTATTAACCACAAAAGACCCAATGCTACTCCTGTTAATACTAACATTGTAACACTTCCAACTATTGCATGTTTAAATGTCATTCCTTTAGGATTGTTCCCAAACGCGGCATAAATTGACATCAGTAAACAATACAAACAATATTTAATAAATTCCAACATTATTTATTACCACCTAAAAAATATCATTAAAAATAGGTCCCACGACATCTCCAGTAAACCGTGAAACACCTGTTTTAATAGCGGGTATAGACCATAAGATAGATACAATGTTTTTCTTTTTGGAACTCGGTAAAATTTTAGATAGTGCTTGTGGTCCAAACCTTCCTGCTAAATGTCCTAATCCTTGAGTAACACCTGAAACCAACAAGGACCTTGCTAATGCTTTGATTGTTTCACTTAATGTTGCATTTTCGTTCCAACTATTAAGCAAAGATGAACTACCTGCAACAGCCAACTTCCCAGCAAATGTCCACCAACTCCACGAACCAGCAGCAGCTCCCGCTGATAATCCAACAACAAGGCCATATGCTGTTCCGGATAATGTTGAAATAGCTAATTTTGTCCAATCAAATTCAACACCATCATGTAACTGATCTATTACGTTTATGCCTGCTGAAACAAGACCACCTGCTAGCATAGCACCGCCTACAGCAGCGGCCCCCGCTCCAGCAGCTCCACAAGTTAGCACGGTAGCAACTACAATCCCTGCAAACGCAAGACCACCAACTACCCATCGTAACCATTCAGGCAAATCGTTGCCTTTGTTTTCTGTTGAATCGGTAGAATTTGGATGTAAATCATACAACGGAAAAATTGTATATCCACCAAACAACAACCCAATGCAATTATCTGTAGTGATTGCGTTTCTGTCAAGTGAAC
>JAZTYT010000012.1:0-11590 GCA_045637045.1 Christensenellaceae bacterium
TGTTCCTTTTTTTGGCTGGGGATGAGGGATTTGAACCCCCGGATGACGGAGTCAGAGTCCGTAGCCTTACCGCTTGGCGAATCCCCAAAGTTGTTATTCGTGTAAGTAATATATCAAAAACGCGCAAAAAAAACAAGCGTTTAATTTGTCTTTTTGTCTTTTTGCCAATAAAAAACTTAAATATTGGTTTTTTGGGCGTTTTTTAAAAAATTGCCCACCAAATTGGCGCGTGATTGCCAAGCTTTTATCGACTTTTGCAAAACCTATTGACAACGCGCGCGTAAAGGGGTATAATACTTTAAATTAAAAGTATTATGGGTCACTATGACCAAGGAGCAAAATATGAAGGTGCGCGAGCAAATTAGTAAGTTAAGTATAGAACAAAAGGTTGCCCTTTTACAGGGTAAAACCGTTTGGACTACTTATTCCTTTAAGTCAGCCGATATCCCTGAAATTTTCCTGTCCGACGGGCCACACGGCTTGCGCAAACAGGCAGGGGCAGCCGACCATTTGGGGCTTAATGCGTCAATCCCGGCAACCTGTTTTCCAACGGCTGCGGGTATGGCGAACACCTGGAATTTACAGCTTGCTAAAGAGCTTGGCACTGCACTTGGGGAAGAAGCCGCCGCAAACAACGTGCACGTTGTGTTAGGGCCTGGGCTTAATATTAAGCGCAGTCCACTTTGCGGGCGCAACTTTGAATATTTTTCAGAAGACCCGTTGCTTGCAGGCAAGATGGCGGCGTCTTACGTTAAGGGCATCCAATCAAACGGCGTTGCTGCGTGCCCAAAGCACTTTGCAGTAAACTCGCAAGAGCTACTCCGTATGAGCAACGATTCTGTCGTTGACCAAAGGACCTTGCGTGAAATTTATCTTACCGGCTTTGAAATTGCCGTCAAGGAAGGCAAGGCGAAGACCATAATGTCGTCCTATAACAAGGTTAACGGCACTTACGCCAACGAAAACAAACAGCTTTTGACCGATATTTTGCGCAACGAATGGGGCTTTGACGGGTTCGTGGTTACCGACTGGGGCGCTGACAACGACCATACCGACGGCGTTAAGGCTGGCTCTAACCTTGTTATGCCTGCACCGGGTGCTGATTGCGCGCTTGGGCTTTTAAAGGATATCAAAGACGGAAAGATTGACGAAGCCGTTATAGATAAACGCCTTGAAGAACTTTTATCGGTTGTAAATGCAACCCACCAAGCCGTTACCAACGCGCCAAAGACTTTTGACGTTGAAGCTCACCACGCGTTGGCTAAAAAATGTGCGTTAGAAAGCGCAGTTTTACTGGATAACGACGGCATTTTGCCACTTTCTGAAAATGCAAAGGTCGTTGTGATTGGCGATTTTGCCAAAGCACCGCGTTACCAGGGCGCAGGGTCTTCACAGGTTAACCCAACCAAGCTTGACAACCTTTACGACTGTTTGGTAAACGCAGGCGTTGAAATAACCGGTTACGCGCAGGGCTTTAAGCGTTGCGAGTCCAAAACCGACCAAAAACTTATCGACCAGGCTGTGGAAGTTGCCAAAGACGCGCCGGTAGTCCTTTTATGCGTTGGTCTTGACGAGATTGCCGAATCGGAAGGTATGGACCGTGCGCATATTGATTTAAGCGAGCCACAAAAAGCGCTTATCGACGCAGTTTGCGCAGTAAATAAAAACGTAATTTTAGTGCTTTCAGGGGGCGTGCCGTTTTTAATGCCAAGCCGTGAAAGTTATCGCGCTGCAATCAACGGCTATCTCGGTGGCCAGGCAGGTGCGAGCGCAATGGCAGACCTTTTATTGGGTAAGGCTAACCCGTCGGGCAGACTTAACGAAACCTGGCCGTATAGTTTAGAAGACGTTTCTTCCACCCCGTATTATCCTGGGCGTGAGCGTACTTCAGAGTACCGTGAAGGTCTTTACGTTGGCTATCGCTACTACGAAAGCGCAAAAATCCCCGTACGCTATCCGTTTGGCTACGGCTTAAGCTATACAAGTTTTGCATATAGTGATATAGCCGTTGATAAAGAAGGCGTAAGCTTTACCGTTACCAATACTGGGGATAGGGCAGGTTGCGAAGTTTCACAAGTATATATTTCTTGTAAAAATAGTAAAATTTATCGTCCTGAAAAAGAACTTAAAGGTTTTATAAAGACCTATCTTGAACAGGGCGAGAGTAAGCGCGTAACTATAGATTTTGACGATAAAGTCTTCCGTTATTTTGACATTTTGGACAACGCTTGGGCAGTTGAAGAAGGCGATTACGACGTTTTAGTTTCAACCAACGCGCACGACGTTAAGTTGTCCCAAACCATTCACGTTGAAGGCAAGGTGATTGAAAACTCTTCGCCGTTATGCTATCAAAATGCCGACGTCAAAAATGTTTCAGACGGCGACTTTGAAGCCCTTTTAGGCAGGCCGATACCCGAAAGCAAGTGGAGTGGCGAGATTAAAGAAAACGACGCGCTTTGCCAACTTTATTACGCAAAAGGCAAGTTCGCGCGCTTTTTATACCGTAGGCTTAACGCTTCAATGCAAAAGGCAATTAAAAAGGGCAAGCCAAACCTAAATATTTTCTTTATTTTCAATATGCCAGTTCGCGCTATTGCTAAATTCTCAAACGGCATGGTTTCTAAAAAGATGACCGAAGACTTGCTTTATATCTTCAACGGACATTTCTGGCGTGGTTTAGGCAGGTTTATAGGCGACTTTTTCAGAAATCTGAAGGCAAAATCCAAATTCAATAAAGCAATTAAGGAAAAATAAACTCAAAAATATACTGATTTACCTAAAAAGGTGTTAAACGCCACTTTTAAAGGGGAAGTTATGAAATACGATTATTTAATTGTAGGCGCAGGGCTTTTCGGCGCGACCTTTGCCCAAAGGGCAAAAGAAGCCGGTAAAAAGGTGCTCGTTATTGACAAGCGCGACCACGTTGGCGGTAACGTTTACACGGAAAATATCGCCGGTATTGAAGTGCATAAATACGGTGCGCATATTTTTCACACCAACGATGAAACGGTGTGGGAATACGTCAACCGTTTTACCCGCTTTAACCGTTACACCAATATGCCAATGGCAAATTACAAGGGGGAACTTTACTCCTTGCCCTTTAATATGCTTACCTTTAATAAAATGTGGGGTGTGGTAACGCCAGCACAGGCAAAAGTCAAAATTAAAGAGCAAACGTCGGGCTGTAAAAAAGAGCCTAAAAACCTTGAAGAACAGGCAATAAGCTTGGTGGGTAACGATATCTACCAAAGGCTTATCAAGGGCTACACGGAAAAGCAATGGGGCAGGCCTTGTTGCGAGCTACCAGCCTTTATTATTAAACGCTTGCCCTTAAGGTTTAATTACGACAACAACTACTTTAACGCGCTATACCAGGGCATACCTGTCGACGGCTATACCAAAATGGTTGAAAATATGCTTGAAGGCATTGAAGTTAAGCTTGGCGTTGACTTTCTTAAAAACCGTGAAGAATACACCAAAATTGCCAAAAAAATAGTATATACGGGCACGATTGACGGCTATTTTGATTACTGCTTTGGCACGCTTAATTACCGTAGCATCCGTTTTGAAACGGAAATACTTGATACTGACAACTATCAGGGCAACGCAGTTATCAATTACACCGACGCCCAAACGCCTTTCACACGGATAATCGAGCATAAGCACTTTGCTTTCGGCACGCAAGAAAAAACTGTAATCTCACGCGAGTACAGTCAAGAGTGGAAGATAGGCATTGAGCCGTATTACCCGATAAACGACGCTTTAAACAACGCGCTTTACCAAAAATACAAGGCACTTTGCCAAAACGAGCCTAACGTCATTTTTGGCGGAAGGCTTGCCGAATATCGTTACTACGATATGGACGCAGTTATTTTATCTGCGTTAAACCTTGCGAAGGGGGAACTTTTATGACTCAAAAATTATTGACGATAACCGTACCTTGCTATAATTCCCAAGCCTATATGCGCAACTGCGTTGAGAGTTTGCTTGTGGGTGGCGAGCGCGTTGAAATAATCATAATAGACGACGGCTCAACCGATAATACGGGCGCGATTGCCGATGAATATCAGACAAAATACCCAACCGTAGTCAAAGCCCACCACCAGGAAAACGGTGGCCACGGCGAAGGCATAAACCAGGGCGTAAGGCTTGCCACGGGCAAATATTTTAAGGTCGTTGACAGCGACGACAGGTTAAGCGAAGATTTTATAGAATTTCTCGACGCCCTTGAAAAATGCGAGCAGGACGGCGGTGTGGATATGGTAATAAGCAATTACTTTTACGAGCACGCCGACGGCAAAGGGGATAGGTCTATATCCTACGCAAGCGCCCTGCCTAAAAACAGAATTTTCACCTGGAAGGAAGCCAAACGCTTTAGCGTGCATCAGCTTTTAACCATACACGCAACCACCTTTAAAACCGAGCTTTTAAAAGCTTGGCACGAGCCGTTACCTAAAAAGATATTTTACGAAGACAATCTTATGGTATGCAAAATCCTGCCACGCGCTGAAAAATTGTATTACTTCCCTAAAGATTTGTATAGGTATTGGATAGGTCGCCCTGACCAATCGGTGCAGGAAGGCGCTTTAATTAAGCGTTACACCCACCAGCTTTTAGTCAGCGAAAAGGCGTTTATTGCTTGTAATATCGGTTCGGTTAAAGAAAAAATGCTCAAAAAATATCTCAAGCACGAAATGTTTATCCTTTTTGGTATGGCGATTATGTTTACGCGCCTTAATAGGAGCGACGAAGCCGATAAAAATCTTGAAAAAATGTGGGATAACTGCAAGGCCTTCGACCCTAAATGGGGCAGGTATTATCGCCACAGGTCAGCGCTTTCAGTCGTTTGTATGAAAGGTAAATTCGGCCGTGCCGTAGCAATATTTTTCTATCGTTTAGCAAACAAAATAGTTAGATTTAACTAAAATACGTATTAAAAAGCACACACGATTTCGTGTGTGCTTTTATATTACTAATTATAGGTTATTGTTTTACTCAGCTTGCTTAGGTTGTTCAGGTGATTCAACGTGCGTAGGCTCTTCAGCCACTTCGGTTTGTGCGTTTTGTCCGTCAACGGCTAAAGCCGTTGCTTTTTTATTACGCAATCTTTTTACCAAAACCAAAGCCATCCAAACAAGACCGCCAAGCGCTAAAATATCCCACGCAAGGAGTATGAACTTATAGTATGCAACGCCCCTTACGAATTCAACGCCGTGTACGTAGCCGTTCATACCGGCAGAGTTAACCGTGGTGTAAAGAATATGGTGGGCGGCTTCACGGCCAAATTCCTGATATTCAGGGTGTTTTTTAAGGTTAAAGCCAAATAACGCGTCCATACCGACCGTCTTTAATTTAGCGTCGCCACCAGCAGCAAGGGTTTGTAGCGTGCCCATATAACCGCCTTTGCCTTGACCGACTTCGTAGTCGGTTAAAACGAAACCGTTAAAGCCCCATTCACCACGCAATACGTCGGTTATAAGGTCGTAATGCCCACCAGCCCACGTTGCGCCGATACGGTTAAACGAAGTCATAACGGCAGTTGCCGCAGGTACGGTGGTTGATTTCCAGTTATAGCCCGTAATCTTGCCCGTTTCGTCCTTTATAGGCTCGTTATAATTTATTTCAACCGTGTTGTCAAGGATAGTCATTTCAAAGGGCTTGAGATAAATTTCACGGATTGCTTGTTCTTCGGCAAAGGTTGCAATGCCTTGCTCGTCACGGTGGGTTTCTTGGTCGTTAAGCGCAAAGTGTTTTATAAATGCGTACATACCTTTTTGTGCCGCGCCGTTAACTTCAGCCTTACCTAAAACGCCTGAAAGGAAGGAGTCTTCCGAGTAATACTCAAAGTTCCTGCCTGCAAAAGGCGTACGGTGGATGTTCATACCAGGCCCGTACCAGCCTGCAGTTTTCGAGTATAAGCCGTCTTCACCAATGCCACGCCCCATATCTTCTGAAAGCGTTACGTTCCAGGAGCAGGCAAGCATATATTGCGTAGGCCAGGTCATTGCTTGCAGGTTATCGCCAATCGGCATTGAGCCGTGCGCGATAATGTCGTTTAAGCCTGCAGGCCCGTCAAGGTCGTTGATTTTAGGCTTGTTTATAGACTTAACCGCGGGTGAGCAGTAACCACATTCGTCAATGAGCTTTGAGATTTCCGAAAGGGTAATTTGGTCAAGCACTTCGTCCCAAAGTGGGTCGTTCTAGTCTAAACCCCTTAAGTCGATAAGGTCAACGTCGCTCTTTTTACCAAAAACAACTTTTTTAACCTTTTCGCCAAGGTGTGGGTTTAACGAGTTTTCCGATTCCAAAACGTCTTTTAATACCATAGTAACTGCCGTTTTGAATTGCTTGCCACCAACTTCGGCTCTGCTTGCCGTGTCTGAAACCGTGCCGTAACGCAAGCCCGTGTTATCCATTTCACGCCAGTTGCTTCTTGATAAGTATTTAGCGTCGGGAAGTTTAGCGTCGTTAAACTGGTTTTCAATGGTCTTTAAGCCTTCGCCTGCAACCGAATATGTTGTGTAATCTGCTTGTGCAATATTGAACGTGTCAACCATTTTTTGACCGACAGGGGATGAAGAATCGTCCTGCTTGCCTTGTGTCAATTTGGCTTGGTCAACACCCTTTTCCAAAAGAATATTGTTGATTGCTTCGTGGGCGTTACTTGATGCAGTAATATAATATGTACCGGCGTCAAGCACGTAACCACCCTTGCCGTTGTTTGCGTTAACGTCGTAGCTGGTTAAGTCCTTTAAGCTTACGGTAATGCTTACCGTTTGGCTTTCGTTAGGCGCAAGGTTATTGGTTTTTGCAAAGCCAACCAATAAAACCGAAGCCTTTTCAACCCCACCAACCGTGTAAGGCGCTTGGCCGTAGATTTGAACTACGTCCATACCGTTTCTCGCACCAACGTTTTTAACCGTTACGCTTACGTTTACGTTGCCGTTTGCATCAGGCGTGGACATCGTAAAGCTTGTCCATTCAAACTTGGTGTATGAAAGCCCGTAGCCAAACGGGTAAATTACCGTGTCGGCGTAATCGTAACTGCCAACGTTTGCGCGTTCTAACACGGCGTCTTCATAGCGCGTTTCGTAGTATTTATAGCCAACGTAAATGCCTTCGGCATAGTTTACGTAGTAATAGGTGTTTTTAGTGCCCGTAAAACGGAAGTCACCCATATTTTGCATTGCAGGGGATGAGAAGTTATCGTAAACCCAGGTATCAACAAGGTGACCTGTCGTTGAAATTTCAGTATTGTCAGCGTCAATGCCCGTCATCATATAACCAAGGCCGTAAGTGCCAGTTCTACCTGCGCCGGGGAAGTTAATAACCGCATTGATATTTTCGTAATCCTTTACCCAGCCAAGCTCGATTGCGTTGTTGCAGTTTACAAGCAGGATAACGTTATCAAACTTTTGGTTAAGGTAAGAAATAATTTCAAGCTCGGTATCGTCAGGTTCAAGGTAGTGTTGGCCTGGTTTACCACCGAAAGCCGCCATATCACGCGCTTCGTCACCGCCTTCGCCACCCGTACGGGAAAGAACGAACATTGCAACCGTGCCGTCAAAGGTGTTAACGAGCGAAGAGTTTTTAGTGATAACGCTTAAAGGACATTCGTTGATAGACCAGTCAAGGTCAGCGCCGTAATTTACAACGCCTATACCCCTTTTATAACGCGAGCCTGCGCCTTTTTTGTAAAAGTCCCAAAGGTCGGCGTTTACCTGAAGCCCAGCATTTTCCAAGCCCGTGCGTAAATCCTTGGTAAGCTCAAACGAGCCCGAGCCCGAGCCCGAGCCACCGCTTACAAGGTCAACCGACGAGTGGCTAAAGATACTCAATTCAGTACCCGTTGCAAGTGGTAAAAGCCCGTCGTTTTCCAAAAGCGTTATGCCTTCCTGTGCGATTTCAGCAACCTTTTTTTCTTCGTACGCGTAAAGCTCGCTTGGGCTAGAAAAATCGCTTTTATAATAAGCCGTGTCAGCGCCAAGCGTTTCGCCCTTCATAGTTGACGGCGACGAACCGAAGAACTTTTCAAAGATGTTGTCAAACTTGGTTAAGGACAGCGCGTTGAAAATTATAGTGAAAACCAAAAGAACCGACATACCAATAATAAGTGGCGCTATTCTTTTTTTCTTATTTTTCATAATATTCTCCTAAATGCCGTAAAAACGGTAGGGTATTTATCAAACGGCTGTCATAAGACAGCCGTCGATAACTTGTTTATTGCGTTTTAGCTAAAAGCCTAAAACCACTTATTAAGCAAACTTAATACCTGCGATAGTGATATTACCAGCGCTTTCGATATTTGCTTCGTTCCAGCCCGTACCGATGAAAAGGAATAACATTTCAGCTTCGCCTTCAAAGTTAAGGGTGATAGTTTGCATTTGGCCTGCGCCGATTTCAACTGTGTTTTCAGCTAAAGCAACTGCGCCTGCAGCTTCTAACTTAACGGTAATCTTAACTGCTTCCGTACCATTGTTAAGGATTGTAATGCTAAAGCTTGTTTTGTTTTCAGCTTTGTCCTTAATCCAAGTGTTTACGTTTAAATAGGTGTTTGTGGTAACTGAAGTATAAGAAACGCCGATAACGTTTGAATATTCTTGTTCAGCCGTGATGGTGTAGCAATCGTTACCCGTGAATTTAACGTATTCGCCATCGGTTGGAAGCTCTGGTGCAGGTGCTTCGGTTAAAGTGAACTTAATGCCTGCAACTGAAACGTCGCCCGAATGTGTGGTTGTTTCCTGACTCCAGCCGGTGTCAATGAAAAGATATAATTTAGCAGCTTCACCCGTGAATTCGGTTGTAAGCGTTTCTAATTCACCTGCAGCGATTTCTAACTTGTTTTCGGTTACCTGAACGCCGTTTTCGGTTTCAAGCTTAACTGTGATAGAAACGGTTGCCGTGCCGTTGTTACGGATTGTAATGCTGAAGGTGTTTTTGCCTTCTGCTTTGTCTTTAATCCAAGTATTTACGTTTTGGTAAGTGTTTGTTGAAACGTTTTCATAGGTAAAGTTGATAACGTTTGAATATTCTTGTTCAGCATTTATAGTATAGCAATCGTTACCTTCAAATTTAACGTAACCGCCGTCGGTTGGGAGTTCTGGTAATTCAACAACAGGTGGTTCTGGTGTAACTGGAGCGGTAACTGCGATATAGTAAATATTGATACCGCTCTTTGTGCTACCGATGTAGTATGTGCCTGCTGCGTCAACAGTTAAGGTGTATTTTGCGATTGAGTCACCTAAAATGCCTTCAGTTTCGCCAAGTTTATTGAAAGAGCCGTCAACTAAAGTTGCGATTTGAAGTGTTCTGCTATGGTCGCTACTGCTACTTGACATAGCGTAAACAACGATTGTTGCAGGGCCGTTGGTAACAACCTTAACACCTGCCGTTACTACGCCGTCAGAAACCTTCATCGTACCGCCGAGTTTAAGTCTTAAGGTAAATTCAAAACCGTCGATAGATTTTTTATTAGCGTCGATTGCAAGGCCTGCAGAAGCAGAAATGCCTGTACCTGCGATAAGTTCAGCGTCAGTCGTTGTGCCTGCTTCAAGGTCACTGATGTTTACGATAGGTTCTACTGGATCTGGTTCTGGATTTGGTTCTGGAACTGGTTCGTCAGTACCGACTTTAGAGAAAGCCATGTTTGAAAGTGTTACGTTTGAAGTATAAGTAGCGCCGTCGCCCCTTGCTGAATCAACGAAAACAACCAAGTTAGTAACAGCACCGCGTTCGCTTGCTGGGTCGTAAGTAATAACTACGGTTACGCTTTGGCCTGCAGGAACGGTTACAGCTGAACCACCCCATTCAAGGTCGGTCCAAACGTCGCCACCCGTTGCGCTTACGTTACAAGCAGTATGGTTGCCAACTTGCGTGGTTGCTTGGATGTCAAAGCGAACTCTTGCATCAGCCGTGCCGTGGTTTGTTGCAGTTACCGTAAAGGTGTCGTTTGCTGCAGCGTGTGAAGAAATATCAGTACCAACGCAAGCATAGGTGTTGCCAGCGCCGTTATATTTAACGTTGTTGCCGTTAGTCGTGTAATCTGATGAAGATGCCCAGAAGTTAAATTGTAAGCCGTTGTCTTCAACAGGTGGGGTTACAGGGTCGTCAACAGGTGGGTTAACCGGTGGGTCAACTGGATCGTCTGGTGTTTCAATTTCGCCAAAAGCGGCAAACTTGATGTCGGAAATAGTAACGTTACCTGCGCGAACTACAGAGTCGTTCTTTGAAGAGTCGATCATAAGTTGTAAGTATTCTGGTTGACCAGCATACTTAACAACGAGTTCTGCACTTTGGCCTGGTGCGATATCAAAGAATGAACCACCCCAAACAAGGTCGGTATTAACAGCTTGACCGTTCATTGTTGCTGAAACGTTAGTGGACATATTTTGTGCGCCAGCTTGAACGAGTTCTTGGTCAACAACGTTTACACGTACGTTAACGGTTTCCGTGCCGTTATTAGTAACGTTTAAGTGAACGTAGTTTTTAGCTGAAGCAAGCTCACTAATATTCATTTCTACGTTCTTGTAATCGCTACCGCCAACTGCGGTGTAGGTTACGTTTGCGCTGTTACCTTCGGTTGTAACGGTGTAAAGCTCTGTGCTTGCAAACGTTGGTGCAACAGGGTCGATTTCAGCCCAGTTGATTACTTCTTCTTGATCATTTGGTGCTTCTTCAGGATTGAGTGGAGCGCCAACTGCGTTTGTTGCTATCCATTGATATTCAGTACCTTGGTCGTAGATTTCGCCCTTGTATTGGCCCATCCAGCCCCAAGCTCTCTTGTTACCACACCAGTAGTTTGTAAGCATTCTGCCTGCTGTTGAAGGGAGTTTTTCAACAACGCTAACGTTTTTAGCAGGTTGAACGCTCTTGTCGGTTGTTGCTTTATAAACAGGTTCACCGTCAACGTACCAAGTGATACAATCTTCTTCCCATCTAAAGCCGTATCTGTGGAATTCTTTTGAAGCGTCAAAGCCAAGGTCGTAAAGATATTCGTTACCGCCCTTGCCGTCAACGAAGAAGTTGAACTGAACGTGCGTGGTGTCTTTACCAAGGAATTCAATGTCGATTTCGTCGTGTGCGTTTTGTACGGTTACGCGTTGGCCGTTTTCATCGAGAACGTAATCGCCGTTTTCGTCAAGAACGAACTTCGTGTCGTATGGACCTGTGCAAATAAAGAAGGTGCTTGCAGTACCCCAGTTTGCAGATGGCTTCATACTAACTTCGTAATCACCGTAGTGATAATAGTTAGTCGTACGCGCTTCACCTGCCGTGTAGCTGTATTCAACTTCTTCATCGTTTACCCAAGCAGTTGCTTTTTCTTCGGTGATGCCAAGGCGTAAAATACCGTTTTCATAGTGTACGTTGTGCTTTTTCCAAACAACGTTGAAAACGTCGCCGTTTGACCAACCGTCAGATTCAAAAATTACCGATGGATCAACAGGTTGTGAAAAATCAATACGGTTTGTCGCATTTAATGGAGCATCAGTTAACTTAACGACGTTGCCTTTGCAGCCTGCAAAGATAGATAACGCCATAACTACCGTTAACGCGATTGCTACGAGAGTTCTCTTTTAAGTCGGAGGCCAAG
>JAZTYT010000013.1:0-6804 GCA_045637045.1 Christensenellaceae bacterium
GATTTTCATCAAAGTATACAGGAATAGCAATTTGTTGCCAAGCGTCTTTTCTTAAATTACGTAGCTTAACGCTGTGCGTTGTATGGATTGCACCGTTATTGGTCTCAACTGATAAAGAAGCCGTAACGGGGCCTGCGGTATCCGTGGTCGCTTTTAACCAACACGTAAACGTAAACCTATCTGTATATTTATGTTTATCATCATTAAAAATACCCCCGAAATCAGAAACGCGCTCACTGTTTATTACGATCGAGTCTTCATCGCTACTTACGGTTTTGCCGTTAATTTTTTCACCCGTGGTGCTTGAAGAATCGGCGCTTAACGACCAGCCCGTGCCTTTTTGCAAGGTTCGGTAATTGGTAACCGAGCCACTTACGGCTTTTTCAAACACGCCACATAATTTGCCGTTTAAATCAAAGTTATACGCGAGTGTGATTGACTTTTCATTGGTAAGTTCGGTTTTGTTTGCGCCTGTGGCGTAGGTGTATTGGTCGTAATTAAGCTGTGTGCTAATATTTGCGTTTGCTACCACACCAGTTTTTACACTTAATACGCGCCCACTCGTGTCATAATTAAACATTACGCCTTGGTTTTTACGGCTATCGTAGGCAAGGGTTATTTTCCCCGACGTGTTGTAAACGTAGCTTGAAACGTTTTTGGTTGAGTTGCCATTAACCAAGTTTACACTTGTTAATTTTGCAGAGTTTCCAGTATAAATATGCTTTAACGTGTTTGCGTGACCGACACATTTGATTTCATCTAAACGATTATTCTCATCATAGGTAAACTGTAGTTTTCTTGATGACTTACCCCAAACGTAAGCTACGGTTAAATTACCACTTGTATCATAACTAATAACTTTATCCAGGGCTGTGTTGAACGGTGAATAAATTTTTAATAGCCTACCTTTTACGTCAAAGTAAAGCTTGCTTACGTCGTTGTAAACTTCATAACCACTTTGCGTTTCTTTTAGCCTTAGGCCAGTGCCGTCTGTGTCATAATAAACTTTAAAGCCGGCTTCAGTTTTGTACTCAACAAAACGGTGCTTGTAGCCTGCGTCGTCAATATACACGTAGTCCCCGTTGGAAAAACCACTGTAGCCGTAGCTTGTTTGGTAAGGGTAAACGTATTGGTGGATATTAAGCTTCCAGCCGTCACCGAAGCCAATTTTGATTTCACCGTTTAGGTTGTATGATTTATTAACTAAATCATCTCTATAAACGTGCGTGATTGGGAACTTATAGTCGCCCGTGCCTATACATAAATCATTATGCGTGATGGTTGGTTTACCCGTGTAAAGGTTTAAACCAACGGTTATGCCCTCGGCAGTGTACTGCTTTACGGGCTGGTTTAATCTTTCAATTCTTGTGACCACGGTTGGCTGTGTATTGCCACCTGGTTCGTCATCTTTGATGGTTGGTATAATAATGTCTAATGCCATTAAAATTTCTCCTTTATTTTTTGATTTGGCCAATCGCGATTGGAGAATATAACGTTATATTATCACTATAAACCCTAAAATTGCCGATTTCAACCTTTACTGACACTTTTTGATCACAGGCATTAAAAAAGCAGGGCAAAGCCCTGCTTAAATTTTTTAAATTTCTTACAAAACGCAAAAAACTTATTAAAAATCAAAAAGGGTGCGTAAAAACGCACCCCATTTTTATAGCAAAAATTTGCTATTTGTTATTTATTAAAGATTCTTTGGTGGGAGAAGATCCCAATCAGGGAAACCACTTGCGAAGCCTTCTAAGTCTTCAGAAATAGCAGCTTCTTCTTCAACAGCTACCATATCCGTTGCAAATTCGCTTAAATCGTCTTCACCGAATTCAGCTTCTAAATCAGCGTCTTCACCGATTTCTGCAGTAGCTTCTTCGATTAAAGCTTCTTCGTTTTCAACAGGAGCTTCTTCAGCAGGTTTAGCTGCTTGGCACCATTCACAAACGTCACCAGAAGTTTCTTGACCACATAAAGGGCATACCCATTTTTCGAGTTCGCTCATATTACTTTGCCTCCTTAACGTTTAAAGTTTCGTTTGCCTTGTCAGAAAGGAATTTTTGTACGTAAGCGTTAGCTTCTGCTCTTTCTGCAAGTGCGGTATCTAATACGCCGATGTTAGCTTGAAGCTGTGCATCGTAGTATTTTTCGATAGTTTTACGTTTTGTAGCGTTAGCTTCAACAGCAGCCTTACCAGCTTTAACCTTCTTGCTACCACTAGCAGCAATGATAGCACCGGCAACAGCAGCAGCAACACCTAAAACTTTACCACCGCCTGGTATTATGATTAATAATGCAACGCCTACAACAGCGGCAATGATACCACCGATTAAGCCACCTTTGCCTTTCTTTTGTTTTGCTAAAGCTTCATCGTCAGAAACGGCATCACGTGCAGCTTTCTTTTCTGCGTTGTATTTTTCTGTTAATGAAGCAACGAGTTCTTCGCGGTTTTCACCGTTTTCAGTTGTGCCTGACCATGTGAAGCCTGCACGGTTGCTACCCTTTTCAGCGATGTTTAAGCCAACTGTCTTTGGATAACCTTCTTTTCTTTCAGTAATGAAACGAGCGTAAGCTTTTTCAATGTATTCTCTTAAGAAGAAGAAAGCAGTTCTTCTTGCAGAAAGTGCAGCTCTTTCATCCCAGATAGATTCAGAAAGTCTTTCAGCAAAGTTAACAGGTTCATCGCGACGGCCAGCTCTGATAAGGTCCATCTTAACCTTAGCTAAGTTTTCGTCACCGTTGAATTCCTTAACGTAGCTTAAGTATGTATCTTCATCACGGAGTTCAGCTTCTCTGCCGTCTTCGTATCTTTCAACTAATTTAACGAGTTGATCGTCAATGTCTTTGATGAGTTTAGCAGAATCGATTGGTGAATTTAAGATCTTGCTGAATTTAGCTTTGATACCCTTTGAAGCGTCTTTGTGTTCAGCAACTTGAATTCTTGAAACGTAAGCGTTGATTTCAGCGTAGTCTGGACAAATTTGCTTAAGTGTTGGGTAGTTAGCAGGTGTTAAAGCACTTGCACTTTCAAAGTTACGAACCCATCTATCAGTTTGAGTTTTAGCGAAGTTCTTGTCTTCTTTTTCTAAAACTGACATCCAGTGGTTGATGTGGTCACCGCAGATATTGTCTTTATCGTTGCCGAATACACCGTTGGTATAAGCGTCGATATAAGCAATGATTGATGATTTCATCTTGCGTGGGTCTTGTGTTTCGAAGTATTTATTTAACCATTCGAAGCAGATGTTTGTGCCTTTCTTACCAGCTTTGATACGACCAACGTTTACACGACGGGTGATTAAAGCGAATAAAAGACAAGCTTTTTCTTTGTCACGCTTAACGCCTTCAGCGATAGCGCGTTGTGCTAAAGATTGGTTGTTTGAAATCCAAGCAGCGAGTGCGATTAAGCAAGGTGCTAACCAGTAGTTTGGTGCGGAAATCATCAATTCTTCAGTACATTTAGAAATTGTGCTTTCTGAAATGAGTGCAAGGTCAACAGCTTGTAAGATACCAAGCATGTGTTCACGAACAGTCTTGTGAGCACCAAAGTTTTGTTCGAGTTCTTGACGAACACGGATAACTTCGGTAAGAGCACGTTGAAGTGCTGCTGCCAAGCGTTGTTCTTTTCTCATTTGTTCAACTTCAGCTTTAAGTTTTAAAAGATCTTTAGCTGTTTTGTTGAGGTTGTCGTTAACGATAGCGACGTTGTTGTTTACTACGGTAATGTTACTGTTTAGGTTTCTTTCAACGATGCCAAGATTTCTGTTTACTGTCTCAACCGCGCGAATGACTGGCCCTAAATCAATATAAGCACCATCCATAATAGTTTATCCTCCCTGTATAAAATAATTTTTTTATTTTTTAAGCTTTAAGCTTTAATTTATTGCATTTTTTGTTCAAAGGATGCTTTTAACTTGTCGTAAGCGCCTTTGAATTTTGCCCTTAACGCAGGTGTTTTAATCTTGGCAAAGATTTCGCCAATCTTTAAAACAAAGTCGTTATAGAAGCGTTGTGTTTTGGTTTTTAGATAGAACGTATCCTTTGGAATTGGAGAATCTGGGTTTTTAGAAATTGCCGTATAAAGCGCAAACCAAGTCTTTGGGATATCAACCATTTCAGTCGTCTTTAAAAGCGCGTCGGCTAAAGACGGGGTGAAGAAGTTGATTGAACCCTTATTGCCGATTGCAAATGGCACGTAAGCGTCAACGAATTCAGCAAGCTCTTGCGGGTCGTCAAATTCTGCAAACCTTGTGACAATTTGTTCGATATACTCGCCAGAGTGTAAAATGGTTTTAAGAAGCAAATCTTTAAACATTTGTTCTTCTTCAATTTCAAACTCAGCCTCAGCAAGCGTTTCGTTCATCAATCTATCAAGCGAAGTTCTGTTTTTAACCGGTGCTGAAAACGCTTTATAGTAAGCAATAATGTAGAGCGCTGCAACGTTATTAGGCGTCATACTAACAACGGTTTCAGCACAGTTTTGCGCGCTTTCAAAGTTCTTTTCTAAAAAGAATCTATAAGCTTCGTTCAAAGCGTGAACTGCGTTTGGTGAAGCTGTCGAATTCTTTTTTGGGAAAATTACGTTTTTATCACACCACATGCAATAACCACGTCTCGTTTTTAAATTGAGTGCGTTTGCTTCGATTGGCATACCGCAACTAGGACACAAATATTTCTCGCCTTCCATTTGTAAAAACCCCCGATAAAACTAACGGATAATCAATAATTGATTTCTTTGTTTTAATAAACCTTCAGCACCGCGTAATGCTCTTAAAACTGCTTCGTTATCAGCGCCGTTTGTTAAAAGCGTTCTGATAATATCAATTTGTTGGTCGAGTTGTTCTTCAACAACCTGTGTTGATTCGTTGCCACGTGACGAGCTGTTGTCGATATCGTCTTTGAATTTTCTAATTGCAGCGATGATTTCCGGATCGGTGGTAAGATAGGTTAAGCCTGAAACCTTAACGCTGGTTAATCTTAATTCACGCATTCTCTTTTCGCGTGCTGCAGTATTGTCTTGTACGCGTGAGAATGATCTGTATAAGATAACGAAAATTGCTGCAAATAAGAGTAAAACGATTACGTTAAGAACGATGCCTGCCGTTGCCTTTTCGCCGTTAAAGAGCATTAAGATAAGGTTGAGTAAGAATGCAACGATAAAGTAAGCAACTGCTAAATACAAGACTGCCGCAAGCGTAGTAAGCGTAGTATCGCTCTTAAGCTTGAATAAGAAGGTCATCGCGCCTAAGATGATAATTGCAAGCGTTAAGAATGCATAACCAACCCAAACGGTAGCGTTTGCTTCCTTTGGATTAACGCATACCCAGAAGATAACGTTAAATAACGCGAAAAGTATCATAACCAAAATCAATGGTGTTTTTGTTTTGAAAAATTTACTCATAATAAGTCTCCTATAAAATCTAAAGAATTAAATGAATTAGCCGTTTAGGTTAGCATTTCGTGCCACATTCTGGGCAGAATTTTGCGCCTGGTTGAAGTTCGGTTTTGCATTCTGGGCAAACCTTAACTAATCTGTGACCACAGTTACCGCAGAATTTTGCGCCAGATTGGATTTCGCTACCACATTCTGGGCAGAAGTTACCAAGCTTTGAACCGCATTGTGGGCAGAATTTAGTACCTTGTGGTAATTGTGCGCCACAAGAACAGGTTACGCCACCTTGTGGTTGTTGTGGTTGTTGTTGATATTGTGGTTGTTGTGGTTGTTGACCCATATTGCCAAAGGTGTTTTGCGCCATATTGTTCATAGCGCCACCAAAGGCACCGCCCATGCCTACGCCCATACCAAGACCCATACCAGCGCCCATAAACGTACCCATGGTTGCTTCGTTGCCAGCGGCGGTCTTCATTACGTCGAAGCCCTTTTCGTCTTGGTAGGTGTAGCCTTCTCTTGCACGCTTACGAGCCATTGCTTCAGATTCAAGATCCATCTTCTTAGCGGCAATCTTGGATTCGTTGATAGCCTTAAGATCTTCGTCAGGTACGTTGATTGACATGAACGAGAAGTTGTCAATAGCGATACCGTAATCAGCAAAGTAAGGAATCATTTGTTCCTTCAAGGAATCTGAAAGTTCTTTATAGTAAGCGCTTACCTTTAAGATACCAACGCCCTTAGCGATCATCGTTTGACCGAGTGTATCGGAAACTCTTTCAACGATTTTACCGCGGAGATATGCAGAAAGCTCGTCTTTGGTAAATACCTTGCGAGTACCAACGACCTTACGTAAGAACTTAATAACGTCCTTACCGTCCATATCGTCGTTTTGGATGTGTGCACCAAATAAACCTGCTGCGCGTACGTGGATGTTTACGCCTTCGTCAGCGTCTTGCATTTGGATAGGATTTTGTGTGCCGAATCTTAAATCGTGGTAATGTACGAGATTGATAAAGTACACAAGGCAGTGGAATGAAGAAACGCCGTTTGAGAAAACGGTTCTCCATTTGTTGATAAATTTAAAACTACTATTATTTGAGTCATTTAAAGTATAGTGGCCTGCAACGAATGGAACGACTTCGCCTTCGTTAACGAATAACGCGATTTGGTTTGGAGCAACGAGTAATTGTGCTTCACAGCCGAAGTCTTCTTTGTCGTGCTTGTAAACGACTATGTCGTTACCTTCAGTTGACTGCGGTTCCCATTTGATAACCTCTACGTCTTTAATTTTGCCAATAGCTTCTCTTAAACCCATAAGTTTTCCTCCGGATAATTGAATTATACCGACTGCAAACTCGCGGTTTGCTTTGCCCTGTCGTATTTTGCCGTTTTTTGGGGCAGAACAAGTCGGA
>JAZTYT010000014.1:0-2596 GCA_045637045.1 Christensenellaceae bacterium
ATTACAAGTGGAACAAAAATTACGATAATACTTATATTCGCGAAATTTACGCAAACAAGATGTTCCAAGCAAACGGCGTTTTAGCGCCACACATTACCCTTGCAAGCATTTGCTTAAAGCAAAACGGTAAAATGGAAAGCCTTGGCGTCGGTGGGCTTTACGAAACCATTGATAAACGCTTTATAAAGCGCAATTTTGCCCCGTCAGAGCAAGGTGGCGACCTGTATAAATGCACCTATCGCGCAGATTTGTCGGAGATAACAAACTACGGTGTGGAAACACCCACCCAGCGCTATGCCTACTCGCTTAAAACCAATAACGACCGTTCAGCGCCAGATTACCACCACAATCAACACCTTAAAGACCTTATCAATTATTTAAAGGCTAACAAATCAAGTGCAAGCTTTAAAACCCAGCTTGAAAGGGTTGTGGATATGGATTATTTTATTCGCTTTGAAACGGTAAACTACCTGCTTGGCAATCCCGACTGCATCAGAAACAACGCAAACAACTATTACTTGTACTTTACCCCGCAAGGAAAGGCCTATTTTATCCCCTACGATTACGATAGGTGCTTGGGTATAAATTACGACTGGAACCCATCTGGCGACGGTATGATATCATCAACGCCTTTTACTGAAAACGGCCCTAACGGACGTGTAACCAACCCACTTTACTACAAAACTATTTTAAGTAACGGCTTGAGCGAGTATAAAAACGCTTTTAAAAATAACATTAAAGCTTACCTTGACACCGAGTGGTTTGTTTACGACCACTTTTTGGCAACGTACAACAACTACGCTTCAAGCTATTCGGCTTTGGCAATGCCTTCGCAAACGATAATTGAACAAATTAGCGATAGTAATAATTGCAATTTATTTTACTTTGGGCTTTCAGGGGCTAACAAGAATAATTATAATTCCACAAGTGAAAACATCTCAACGGCCGACTATATGAACCAAAAGCGTATAACGGCTGAAAAGTATATTTAAAATTCAAACAAAAAACCACGGCGCTTGCCGTGGTTTTTTTATTAGTCAAGATAGAAGCACTTAAATGCTTTGTGGGTTTCGTAAATATCCTTTTTAGAGATAACTTCCATCGGAGAGTGCATTGATAAAACAGGCACGCCAACGTCGATAGTGTCAATATTTTGGTTTGCAACGTATTTAGCGATAGTTCCGCCGCCGCCTGCGTCAACCCTACCAAGCTCACCCGTTTGCCAAACGATGCCGTTTTTATCCATAAGGGCGCGTATTTTACCAACAAGCTCGGCTGAAGCGTCGTTGGTGCTTGATTTACCGCGCGCACCCGTGTATTTACAAATTGCAACGCCACCGTTTATATAGGTTGAGTTGTTCTTTTCGTAAACTTCGCTATAAAGTGGGTCGTAAGCTGCGGTTACGTCGGCGGATAAGCAAACTGAATTCATTCTTACCCTGTTCTTGTTAGCCTTAAAGTAAGCACAAATTTCATCTAATAAATCGTAAAAGATTGAACATTGCGAGCCGGTAACGCCGTCAGAGCCAACTTCTTCCTTATCGGTTAAAATGCAGAAGCAGGTTGATGCTGATTCATCGCTTTCTAAAAGCGCCGTAAGAGCCGGATATGCGCAAACTCTGTCGTCGTGACCATAAGCTGCTATAAGTGAACGGTCAAGCCCTAAATCGCGTGCGTTTAGAGCTGGTACTGCGCAAAGCTCAGCCGACACAAAGTCCTTTTCCGTTATGCCGTATTTTTGGTTTAAAATGTTAAGTACGTTTAGCTTAACCGCCTTGTCAACGTCTTTATCGATTGCGTCTGTACCGATTAAGATATTTAAGCCTTCGCCCTTGAATGCAGAGCCTAACGGTTTTTGTGATTGTTCACTTGCTAAGTGGGGCAATAGGTCGGTTATGCACATAATTGGGTCGTCTTTATCGTCGCCGATATTGACTTTAACTATAGTGCCGTCACCCTTAACCAACACGCCGTGTAAGGCAAGTGGAACGGTTGTCCATTGGTATTTTCTTACGCCACCGTAGTAGTGGGTTTTGAAAAACGCCATTTCGTTTTGTTCGTATAACGGGTTTTGTTTTAAGTCAAGCCTTGGCGAGTCAACGTGCGCGCCGACAATCTTAACGCCGTCTTCTAAATTACCCGTACCAACCCTGAAAGCGCAGATTGATTTATCACGGTTATTAAGGTAGTATTTGCCACCAACTTTAAGCTTATCACCGAAGTTAAACGGCTTATAGCCCGACTTTTCTAAAATTTGGATAGTATATTCAACGGCTTCACGCTCGGTTTTAGAGCCGTCGATAAAACGCTTGTAGTCTTCAGCGTAAGCGCTAACTTTTTCACCATCGTTGCTAAAATTTAAGCTTTCGCGTTTAAAAAGTAATTGCTTTTTTAAAGCGTCCAATTCTTTTTTCTTCATAATAGTTTCTCCTTTGGTTTTCTACATTGTATCAGTAAACGGCCAACTTTTGCAAGCCGTTTAAGGTAATTTTTTGTATTACCCTTAATTATCTTTTTTAATAATGCCTGCTTTCGCACCAAAACCCCTTTCCCACTTGGAAAATTTATAATAAAGCGCAAACACGACGGTGCTAAT
>JAZTYT010000015.1:0-2850 GCA_045637045.1 Christensenellaceae bacterium
AAAAGGCAAAAGAAGAAATTGATAATAATATATAAAAAAATCAGGTAGGTGCTCAATGGATTACTTACGCAACTATAAAAATTGGCTGAACAACCCGTTATTAGACAAAGAGGGCAAAAAAGAGCTTGAGCAAATTGCAAACGATAACGCTCAAATTGAATATCGTTTTGGTGGCGAATTAAGCTTTGGTACTGCAGGTATGCGTGGGCTAATTGGTATTGGTCCGAATATGATGAACGTTTACACCGTTTCGCGTGCAACCAAGGGCCTTGCTAAATATATTTGTGATTTGGGTGAGCAAGCAAAAGAGCAAGGTGTTGTAATTTCTTACGACACAAGGCGCAAATCAGACGTGTTTGCTTTAATTTCAGCTTCCGTTTTATTGGATTTTGGTATTAAAGTATATATGTACGGAAAAGGTCGCCCTGTGCCAATGCTAAGCTTTGCCGTTAGAAACCTTAATTGTATTGCAGGCATTATGATTACGGCAAGCCACAACCCTAAAGAATACAACGGATACAAGGTTTACGGTAGCGACGGTGCGCAAATGTCACCGGAAGCAACTAAAAAGGTAGTTAATTATATCAACCAAACGCAAGAATACTTTGGGCATTTTAGCAGAGTTTTTGAAAATGCTTCAAAGGCGTCGGAAGCAGGGGTTGTTTTATTGGATAGAGCCTTTGAGCAGGCTTATTACGACCAAATTTACGCGCTTTCCTTGTCACCGGAAGCAGTTGAGGCTGAAGGCAAGGGTATAAAACTCGTTTATACACCTGTTCACGGCACGGGCTACGAGCCTGTTTGTACGGTTTTAAACGGTTTAGGTATTCACGCTACGGTCGTTGAAGAACAAACAATGCCCGATCCCGAATATTCAACCGTTCAAGTTCCTAATCCAGAAAACAAGGAAACGCTTTCGCTTGGTATCAAGCTTGCCGATAAAATCAATGCTGACGTTGTTTTTGGTACTGACCCTGACTGTGACAGGCTTGGCGTTGCCTTGCGTGGTGAAGACGGGCAGTTTGTTGCGCTTACGGGTAACCAGGTTGGGTTATTGCTTCTTGATTACATTTTATTAAGACTTAAAGAAGACGGCAAGATTAGAAACGATAGCTTTGTCGTTAAAAGCTTCGTGTCGGCAGGTCTTGCTAAACCTATTGCCGATAGTTACGGTGTTGAGCTTAAGGAAGTCCCCGTTGGCTTTAAGTTTATCGGTGAAAAAATTAAGCTTGCTGAAGAAACTGGCGTTGGCGATTTCGTATTCGGCTTTGAAGAAAGCTGTGGCTACTTACGTGGTACTCACGCGCGCGATAAAGACGCAGTTGTTGCGAGTATGCTTTTTGCTGAGCTTGTTTGTTACTACAACAGTAAAAAGCGTAGTGTGTTTGAAGTTCTTAATAATATTTACGAAAGGTTTGGCTTCTACCTTGATTACACTGAAAGCAAAGCCTTTAAAGGGCTAAACGCTATGGCTCTTATGAACGCTGCAGTTGACGGGGTTTCAAAGCAAACTATTCAATCGATTGGTGGCGTTAAGGTCGTTGCAACGCGCAATTATCAAACGGGTGAACGTATTGATTTAAACGGTGACGTTGAAAAAATTGAGTTTAGTGGCTTAAATTGTTTGTATTACGAGCTTGAAGGTGGCGGTTTTGTTTGTCTAAGACCAAGCGGAACTGAACCAAAACTTAAGATTTACTATTCAATAAGGGCTTTAAATCAAACTGAAGCGCAAAAGCTTTATCGTCAAATGGCTTCTGATTTTGAAAGGATTTTACAAATTTAATTTTTATTAAAAAAATTTAAAATTTTGCGAAAAATTGCTTGACTTAGCATTGTGATAATGGTATCATAAATAGGCTTGAAGCAAATTTAGGCAAAAAAAACCGACCGTCGTCGGTTATTGAAGATTGACAACTGCATAGTAAATATGACGAGATAACAAAATGTTATCAAAACAAAGTACAGAAAGGCAAAACAAAAACTAAAAGGTTAATACAATCAAGTATAGAATCCTACAAGTTTTTAGAATTTTTTTTGTAAGGTATTTTTGGAAATAATTCGACGGATTGCAAGTTTAAAAAACTTATGCAAACGAAAAAGAATAAGCTACAAAGAGCATACTGGAGGATGCCTTGGTACATGGCGCCGAAGAAGGACGTGACAAGCTGCGAAAAGCTGCGGAGAGTTGCAAATGAACGTTGACCCGCAGATATCCGAATGAGGAAACTCAGCACGAGTAATGTCGTGTTATCGTATGATGAATCCATAGTCATACGAGGGGAACCCGGGGAACTGAACCATCTAATTACCCGGAGGAAAAGAAAGTAAAAACGATTCCGAAAGTAGTGGCGAGCGAAATCGGAGGAGCCCAAACCACATATAGCAATATGTGTGGGGTAGCGGACTGCAGACGGCATTTAAGACACCTAACCGAACACAGCTGGAAAGCTGGATGAAACAGGGTAAAAGTCCCGTAGGTGAAAGGTGAGATTAAGCTAGCAGTATCCAGAGTACGTCGGGACACGAGGAATCCTGACGGAACATGTGAGGACCATCTCATAAGGCTAAATACGACCATGTGACCGATAGAGTATAGTACCGTGAGGGAAAGGTGAAAAGCACCCCGGGAGGGGAGTGAAATAGAACCTGAAACCGTATGCTTACGAGCAGACATAGCACCACATGCGTGTGATGTCGTACTTTTTGTAGAACGGGCCGGCGAGTTACGATGTAATGCGAGGTTAAGGTATACAGTACCGGAGCCGAAGCGAAAGCGAGTTTGAATAGAGCGAATAGTATTATGTCGTAGACCCGAAACCAGATGACCTATCCATGAGCAGGTTGAAG
>JAZTYT010000016.1:0-2501 GCA_045637045.1 Christensenellaceae bacterium
AAGAAGAGCGCAGGCTTATGTACGTTGCCGTAACAAGGGCGCAAAGTCGCTTATACCTTACTCGAGCAAACAGTAGATATTTGTACGGCGAAAGGCAATTAACTTCACGTTCACGCTTTTTAAACGAAGTTTCAGACAAAATCGGGCTTGACGTGAAAGACGCAATGCGTGAGCGTAAGCGCGATAGCGAGTTTGATTATGGTTATGCAGGCTATGGCTCGCGTTTTACAGGTCAAAATCGTCAACAAAGGGATAAGGTTGAAGATGATTACGGCTATCATAGTGATGCGCCTAACGAATATCATTACACCAGTTCAACCGGTAACTTTGCAAAGACTTTTATTAACAATGCAGTTCAACAAAAAAAGCCGGCTGGTGGTAAGAATCATTCACAATACTATGCAGGTAGACAGGTATTACATAAAAAGTTCGGTATTGGCACTATCATCACGGTAAAAAACAACGGTGCGAACTTTGTAATTGACGTTGCCTTTAAAAACGTTGGCGTAAAATCGCTTGCAGTTGATTTTGCACCATTAGAACTTATTTAAAATACATTTGATTTTAGGTGTTTAAATGGAAAGAATGAAAGAGCTTGTGAAATTGCTCAATAGATACGGTCACGAATATTACGTTTTAGACAATCCAACCGTTTCAGACGCTGAATACGATAAGCTTTATGATGAGCTTAAGGCGTTAGAAGCTTCAACTGGCGTTGTTTTACCTGATTCGCCGTCTCATCGCGTTGGCGGTGAGCCTATTTCAGCGTTTCAAAAGCATACTCATATACAAAGGCTCTATAGCCTTGACAAGGCAGTTAGCGTTGAAGAGCTTGCTTCATTTACCGATAAAATCGCCAAAACGGGCCTTGCGCAAGAATATACGGTTGAATATAAATTTGACGGTTTAACCGTATGCTTAACCTATGAAAACGGTTATTTTGTGCGTGCAACAACGCGTGGCAACGGGGAAGTCGGTGAAGACGTAACTGCTCAGGTTAAGACCATAAAAACCTTCCCACTTGCTATTGATTATAAAGGCAGGGTGGAAGTTAAAGGTGAAGCGATTATCAGGCTTTCCGTGTTGGAAGAATATAACAAAACTGCTGATGAAATCTTAAAAAATGCGCGTAATGCAGCCGCTGGTGCGATACGAAATCTCGACCCAAAGGTAACCGAAAAGCGTAAGCCTGAAATTTATTTTTACGATATTAACTACATTGAAGACGACGTTGTTAAATCGCAAACTCAAGCCGTTGAATTCCTTAAAAATAACGGCTTTAAGGTTTTTGATTTTTTACGCGTGTGTAAGAGCCAGGCAGAGCTTAAAAAGGCGATTGGAGAAATTGAAGCTGGTAGAAAAACGCTTGACGTATTAACCGACGGTGCAGTAATAAAAGTAAACAATTATTCAGTGCGTGAAGAGCTTGGCGCAACTGAAAAATTTCCGCGTTGGGCAATAGCGTATAAGTTCCAAGCTGAAGAAGTAACCACCGTTTTAGAAGACGTTATTTGGCAAGTGGGTAGGACCGGTAAGCTTACGCCACTTGGTCTTTTAAAGGCCATTGATTTATGTGGGGTTACCGTTAAAAAGGCAACGCTTAATAACTACGGTGATATTTTACGCAAAAATATTAGAATACCTTGCCGTGTTTTGGTTAGACGCAGTAACGAAGTAATCCCCGAAATTTTAGGTTCGACGGAAATTTTTGATAATAGTAAATCCGTTGAAAAACCTACGATTTGTCCATATTGTAATTCAGCGCTTACGGAAGTTGGTGCAAATATTTTCTGCCCTAATACCGATTGTAAGCCACGCGTTGTGGCAGGCTTGGCTAACTTTGCGTCTAAAGACGCGATGAACATTGAAGGCGTGTCCGAAATGACCGCCGCCCTGCTTTTCGACGCGTTTAAGGTTCGCAAATTTTCCGATTTATATACGCTTGATTATATGAGCGTTTTATCCCTTGAAGGCTTCCAGGAAAAACGTGCGATAAACTTTATAAACTCGGTTGAAAAGTCAAAAAATTGTACGCTTGACAGTTTTATTTATGCAATCGGGATTGACGGCATTGGTAAAAAGACGGCAAAAGATTTAGCAAAACGCTTTAAGTCTTTAGACGCGCTTATAAACGCAACCCCGTTTGAGCTTATTGAGATGAACGAAATCGGTCAAGTTTTGGCTGATAATATTTATCAATATTTCACCGATAAGGATAATCTTGGCGAAATTAACCGTCTGTTAAGCCTTGGCGTTAACCCCGTTTATGAAAGTGGCGTATGTACATTATGTGGTGTAACAGCTCCTCCCTGCCCTGAACATCGGTGGGATCCCATTCTCGGCAAGTGCAATATCTGCGCCGCACCGTGTGATCATGACGAAATCAACTGGGTGTTGACTAACTTTGTCTGCATGGTTGAAGGAACACAGAAAGTGAGCAAAATGTGTGATACCTGCCATAAGCTGTTTGACGGGCGCACGATTACGGAGCCCAGCCATTT
>JAZTYT010000017.1:0-5558 GCA_045637045.1 Christensenellaceae bacterium
CTGCCGTTTAAGGTGTGTACAAAGCCGATTTTCTTGTTTTCGTCTTTATAACGGGTGTTGTTACGGCGTGCTTGGTAGTCGTTTGCGTTAGAAACCGAGCTTACTTCCTTATAAATACCCATACTTGGTATCCAAACTTCAATATCGTACGTTCTTGCCATTGAAGCAGAGCAGTCGCCAGCGGCAAGCTTTGACAATCTAAAGTGAAGCCCTAACTTATCCATAAGCGAGCAAGCCTTGTTAACCAATTCTTCAAAAGCCTTTGGTGATTGTTCAGGTGTAGTGTATTGTACCATTTCAATTTTGTTGAATTGGTGGCCACGAATCATACCGCGTTCTTCAGCGCGATAAGAGCCTGCTTCCTTTCTGTAGCAAGGCGTGTAAGCAAAATACTTCATCGGCAATTTTTTAACGTCAACGATTTCGCCTGCGTACATATTAACGAGAGCCGTTTCAGCCGTAGGAAGCATAAATTTTTGTTTATTTCTGCCTTCAGCTTCGCTGTCTTCTACCCAGAAAACTTCATCGGCAAATTTAGGGAACTGACCAGCGCCAAAGCCACAGTTATACCCAAGCATATGTGGTGGAAGGATAAATTCATAACCGTCGTTTAAGTGTTCGCTGATAAAGAAGTTTAAAAGCGCCCATTCAAGCCTTGCACCGTCGCCACGGTAAAGCCAATGCCCGCCACCGGCAAGCTTAACGCCACGTTCGTAGTCGATAAGGTTAAGCGCCGTGCATAAATCAACGTGGTTTTTAGCAGTAAAGTCAAACTCCGGCTTTTGGTTGTAAACCTTAACAACCTGGTTATTTTCCTTTTCGCCCGCGAGCAAATCAGGGTCTGGCATATTAGGGAGTCTTGAAACGAAATCGTTAATATCCTTGCTTAATTGGTCTAAAACCTTGTCGTTTTCAGCGATTTCATCACCGAGTGCGCGCATTTTAACGAAAATTTCGTCAACAGGCAAGCCTTGTTTCTTAAGCGCAGGGATTTGCCCTGAAACTTTATTTCTTTCGGCCTTTAAAAGGTCGGTTTTTTGCATAAGCGCCTTACGCGTTGCAACTTGTTCTAAAAGATTGGTAAAGTCAACCTGACAGCCCTTTTTTGCAAGAGCTTCTTTAACGTATTCCGGTTGTTCGCAAATAAGTTTAATATCGAGCATAATACCCCTACCTTGTTAGTATTAGTTAAATTATCCACTACATTATATACTATTTATTTTTTGTTTGCAATTATTTTAACACGGTAACTTAAAAAGGTCGGGTAATTTATTTGCCAAAAGTGGGGATAATGTGCTATAATCACCCTGCAATATTATGCGCTTTTATAAGCTGGTAAGTTGTTTTATTGAATTTTCGTAAAACTTTGAGTTTTACTTATATAGGTATAAATATGAAAATCTACAACACACTCACACGTAAAAAAGAAGTTTTTCAGCCTATTTCTGGCAATAAGGTTAATATGTACGCCTGTGGTATTACCGTTTCGGGCGAAGCCCATATTGGTCACGCTTACCAAGCGCTTATTTACGACGTGGTAAGGAATTTTTTACTCTACAAGGGCTATGACGTAACTTATACGCGCAATTATACCGACGTTGACGATAAGATTATTGCTAAATCTCAAGAAGTCGGAGTGCCTGCAGATGAATACGCACTTAAGATGATCGAAAATATCGACCGTCAAATGGCGCGTTTTTCGGTTGGTGAGCCAGATATGTGGATGAAGGCAACCAAAAATATTCAAAACATTATCGACTTTATCGACGGGCTTGTTCAAAAGGGGCACGCATACCCAACCGAAGACGGAAGCGTTTACTTTTCCGTGCAAAGCTTCCCAAACTACGGCGTGCTTTCAAACCGCAAGGTTGAAGATATGCTTGACGGGGTAAGAATCGCTAACGACGAGCAAAAGAAAGCCCCGCTTGATTTCGCTTTATGGAAGTCAGCAAAGCCTGGCGAAATTTTTTGGGATTCGCCTTGGGGTAAGGGAAGACCTGGCTGGCACATTGAATGCTCTGCAATGAACAAAGCCGCTTTCGGTGAACAGATTGATATCCACGGTGGCGGTAGAGATTTAATCTTCCCACACCACGAAAACGAAATCGCGCAGACCGAAGCCTTGACCGGCAAGCAGTTCGTTAAGTATTGGATGCACAACGGCCTTATCAAGGTCAACGGTCAAAAAATGAGCAAGTCCTTAAACAACTCAATCTTGCTTTCAGACCTTTTAGATAAGTACAGCGCTGAAGCCGTTAAGTTTGCGCTTATGCAAACGTCTTACCGTAACGACATCAACGTAACCGATACGCTTTTCCCCGACGCTGAAAAGCATATGACTGATTTTTATCAGGTAATTAAGGCTGTTGAGAACAGCAAACTCTCATCGGTTGACGATTACGAAAGCCCCGTTCAAGCAGGCTTTGACAGGGCTATGAGCGACGACTTTAACACAGCCCTTGCCATTGCTGATTTATACGGTTACTTCAAAAAAGCAAAAGCATTTTTGAACGCAAACGACGGGCGCGCGGTTAATATCGTTAACGACGTTAAAAAGTATTATTCTATTATTGAGCTTTTCACAACTGACGCAAGCGAGTATTTAGAAAAGTACAACAAGGTTGAAGAAGACCCTGATTTAGAAAAGGCAATGGCCCTTGCTGAAAAGATGCAAAAAGCCCGCCTTGAAAAGGATTATCCAACGGCAGACAGTATTCGTCAAGAGATTGCCGCTATGGGTTATCAGGTTATGATAACCAAGGAAGGCGCAACTGTTAAAAAAGTCTAAAAGTCGGTCTATAAGCCGATTATCTAATAAAATAACGTTAAAAGTGTAATAAAAACGAGGATTATAATGAAAAGTTTTACAGCAGAACAATTAAGAAATTTATACTTAAAGTTTTTTGAAAGCAAGGGTCATAAGATTATACCTTCAGCAAGCTTAATCCCTGAAAACGACCCTTCAGTATTATTCACGACTGCAGGTATGCACCCGTTAGTACCTTATCTTTTAGGTGAAAAGCACCCTGCCGGCAACCGCTTAACAGACGTTCAAAAGTGCGTAAGAACAGGCGACATTGACGAAGTTGGCGACAACTCACACTGCACCTTTTTTGAAATGCTCGGCAACTGGTCGTTAGGCGATTATTTTAACGAACAAGCTATCGAATGGAGCTTTGAATTTTTAACAAGCCCTGACTATTTGGGTATTCCCGTTGAAAATTTAGCAGTTTCAGTTTTTGAAGGCGATGAGGACGCTCCACGCGATTTATCAAGCGCTAAAAAATGGGAAGATTGCGGTATTGCTAAAGACAAAATCTTCTTCTTACCTAAAAAGAACAACTGGTGGATTGCCGGTAAAACCGGTCCTTGCGGTCCTGATACCGAAATGTTTATCGATATGGGTGGCGAAAAGTGCTGTGAAACCTGCTCGCCAGCCTGCGATTGCGGTAAATATTTAGAAATCTGGAACAACGTTTTTATGAGCTATTATAAGCAAGAAGACGGTACTTATACCACCTTGAAGCAAAGAAACGTTGATACGGGTATGGGCTTGGAAAGAACGCTTTGCATCCTTAACGGACAAAAGAGCGTTTACGACACCGAGCTTTTTAGCCAAGCTAAAGCAAAGATTGAAGAGTTAACCGGTACGACTTACGGCCAATCAGAAGAAATCACGAGAGCGTATAGAATTATCCTTGACCACGTAAGAACTGCAACCTTCTTAATCGGTGACGCAAGGGGTATCGTTCCATCAAACGTTGACCAAGGCTACGTTTTAAGAAGACTTATCCGCCGTGCGGTTAGATTTGGCAGAAACATCAACTTACCTGAAGGCTCACTTGCAAAGATTGCAACCTGCTACGTTGAAAAGTACAAAAACGCATACCCAGAGCTTTTAGCAAACCAAGACAAGATTATTTTAGAGCTTAACAAGGAAGAAGAAAAATTCTCAAAGACCTTAACTGACGGTCTTAAAGAGTTTAACAAGGTTGTAACCTATATCAAGGGCGAAGTTTTCCCTGGTAAGACTGCATTTAGGCTTTACGACACCTTTGGCTTCCCACTTGAAATCACTCAAGAACTTGCTCAAGAAAAGGGCTTTACGGTTGACGTTGAAGGCTACAACAAGGCCTTTGAAGAACACCAAAAGAAGTCTTCACAAGGCAGTGAACAAAAGTTCAAGGGTGGTTTAGCTGACACGGGCGAGCAAACTGCAAGGCTTCACACGGCAACACACCTTATGCAAGCAGCGCTTAAAAAGGTTTTAGACCCATCGGTTGGCCAAAAGGGTAGCAACATCACGGTTGAAAGGTTAAGGTTTGACTTTAACTTTGATAGACCTATGACGGCTGAAGAAATCGCCAAGGTTGAAGAACTCGTTAACGAAGCAATCAAGGCTGACGTTGAGATTACCTGCCAGGAAATGAGCGTTGAAGAAGCAAAAGCGGCAGGCGCAGTAGGTTTGTTTGAAAGCCGTTACGGTGAAGTCGTTAAGGTTTACACTATGGGCGAATTTTCTAAAGAAATCTGTGGTGGCCCACACGCAAACCGTACTGGTGAGCTTGGTACGTTCAAGATTGTTAAGGAACAATCTTCATCAGCAGGCGTAAGACGTATTAAAGCAATTTTGTCCTAAATTTTAACTTTAGTTAAAAAGTTTAGGTTTCCCTTGACAAAAGGGCGGTGGCTATGGTACAATCATTTGTACGTTAGCTTTCAATAATAAAAATAATTGGCACTTGTGCCGGAGGATATATTTATGAACGAAAAAGTTTACTTAAGCCAAGAAGGTAAACAAAAGCTTGAAGAAAAGTTACGCAAACTCGTGGAAGAACGCCCACTTGTTGTTGAAAGACTTAAAACTGCGCGTGAGTTTGGCGACTTATCTGAAAACGCTGAATACGCTGCCGCTAAAGACGAACTTGCAAGAGTTTCGGGCGAAATCGAACAAATTGAACAACAATTAAAGGTTGCAGTTATTTACAGCGCTGGCGCTGATAAATCCGTTGTTACCTTGGGTAAAACGATTAAAATTTACGACCACGATATGGACGAAGAAGCAGTTTACCAAATCGTTGGTACTGCCGAAGCTGACATCTATGAAAATAAAATTTCAAACGATTCGGCAGTTGGTCGCGCGCTTTTAGGCAAAAAAGTTGGTGACACGGTTATCGTTGAAGCACCTGGCGGTGGTTATGAAATTACCGTTAAAGAAATCATCGACTAAAATATAACGCTTAAGTTATTAGCGAAAATACGCGGGGCAAAAGGTGTCCCGCTTATTTATAAGGCCAATCAATATTATTTTCCACTATAGTTAAAAATCAACTATTTGTTGGACATTGCCTTGAATTTTTTAACGGCTTTTTGGTAAAAAGTCGGCCTATAGGACGGTTAATTGACTTATGAAGGGTAAACTTATAACTTTTGAAGGCTGTGAAGGTTGCGGTAAAAGCACGCAGGTTTTAAAGCTTAAAGAATACTTAACCCAAACGGGGCAAGATTTTATCATTACGCGTGAGCCGGGTGGTACGAAGTCGGAGGCCAAGCGGTCT
>JAZTYT010000018.1:0-4574 GCA_045637045.1 Christensenellaceae bacterium
CAGGCTACGGTAAGGCCGAATATAATCAAGATGGTATCAATTTAGTCGTTGAGCTTAAGACGGTTAACAATAGATTTTTAGACGTAGTACCTAAATATCCACGCGTTTTCCTTAAGTTTGACGATTTAATCCGTAAAACCGTTTCAACCCATTTATCAAGGGGGAGGGTGGAACTTTTTATCACCCTTAAAGATACGCGTGAAAGCGCGAAAAGTTTTACGCCCGATATCCAGCTTGCAAAACGTTATTACGATGCATACCTTGCCTTAAAAGAAAGCTTTGGCGATTTAGAAGACGATTTAACCCTTTCATCGCTGATTCGCGTGCCTGACGTTTTGACTGAAACTTCTGACGGTGACGATTCGTGTTACGGCGAAATCTTATCAAACGTTTTAGTTGAAGCACTTAACGCGCTTAACCAAATGCGTAAGGTTGAAGGTGAAAAACTTAAGGTTGATTTGTTAACGCGCGTCGATACGATTGCTCAAATTTTAACGACAATCCGTCAAAGAGCGCCGCAAATTGCAGTTGAATACCAAAAACGTTTAAGCGATAGAGTGGCTGAAGCAATGCAAGGCGTTGATTACGACCAGTCAAGGCTTTTACAGGAAGTTGCAATCTTTGCTGATAAGAGTAACATTGACGAAGAAATGACAAGGCTTGAATCCCACATTGCACAGTTTAAAACTATCGTCGAAGGCGAAAACGCAGGTAGAAAACTTGACTTTTTAGTTCAAGAGTTCAATCGCGAAGCAAACACTATTTGTTCAAAATCAAACGATATCGTTATTACCGATTGTGGCTTAAAGCTTAAATGCGAAATCGAAAAGATTAGAGAACAAATACAAAACATTGAATAATTTGGCAATTTTGCCTACAAAGATATATTTTAGGAGAATTTTTGTTATGATTCACGAACCACCAATTGATATATTAGCAGAAAAGGTTGGCTCAAAATACTCACTTTGCGTTGTTGCAAGCAAGCGTGCGCGCCAAATACTTGACAATGCGCAAAACAGTGGTATGAAAGATTTGCCAAACAACGAAAAGCCATTATCACTTGCCGCTGAAGAAATTTACGACGGAAAGGTTACGGCAACAAAATATTAAGCCTAAAGCTTACACTTTTTATGTTCATAGTTTTACTATGAGCATATTTTTTCTTAAAGAATTACACTTATGATAGCTGAAGTTATTGTTGACATAGCCCATAGTGACGTTGATAAGATTTTTGATTACGACTGCCTTGATAAAAACGTTCAAGTTGGCAGTCGCGTTGTCGTGCCCTTTGGCAGTATGAAAATCGAAGGCGTCGTTATTGGTTTAAAGCAAACGAGTGAGTTTCAAAATTCACGCTTAAAATCTATCGTAAGGGTAATAGACGAAACGCCTGCAATTTGCCCTGAATGTATTGAGTTAATGCGCTTTATGTGTAAAAAATACCATTTACCTTGCGCGCTTTGTTTACGCCAATTTTTGCCAGCAGAGATGAGAAAGGGCAAGGTACGCGTTAAACTCGTTAAGTTTGCGCAAATTAGACAGGGTGTTGACGTAAACGTTGCGATAAACGGCTTACCCGGTAACGCTAAAGCTCAAAAAGCAGTGCTTGAATACCTTGCCGACGGCAAAATCGTTAAAACTGCAGACCTTAACAAGGCTTTTTCAAGCGGTGCAGTCAATAAATTAGAGCAGTTAAACCTTATCACCATTACTGAAGCAAGGGAAAACCGTTCGCCGTACGAGGAAATGACCGGCACTAAAAAGCAAGTTGTTTTAACCGAAAGCCAGGAAAAGGCGCTTGAATCGGTTAATGCAACCGATAAAACGGTCACGCTTATTCACGGCGTTACGGGTAGTGGTAAAACCGAAGTTTATTTGCGCCTTATAAAGCAGGCGGTTGATCAGGATAAGACTGCAATTTTGTTAGTGCCTGAAATTTCGCTTACCCCACAAATGTTAACCCAGTTAAGGGCTACCTTTAAAGACAGCGCGGCGATTATCCATAGCGGGTTATCTGCAGGCGAACGCTTTGACGAGTGGTGGCGTTTAAGAAGTGGCGAAGCAAAAATTTGCATCGGCGCAAGGAGTGCGATTTTCGCGCCCCTTGAAAATATAGGCGTAATTATTATTGACGAAGAGCACGACGGAAGCTACGTTAGTGAGTCTTCACCGCGTTACGACACTAAAGACATTGCGCTTTTCCGTGCAAAATATAATAACTGCAAGCTTGTTTTAGGTAGCGCAACGCCGTCTATTGAAACTTATAAGCTTGCTGAAGACGGATTTTACAATTTGGTTAGTATGCCTAACCGAATCAATAAAAAGCCTTTACCTGAAATGATTATTGCCGATATGCGTACTGAAATAAGGCGCGGTAATAATTCACCGTTTTCATCTGCTTTGCAGATGGAACTTGAAAAATGTATCGAGTCGGGTAATCAGGCGATAATTTTCTTGAACAGGCGTGGTTATTCACGACATATCGTGTGCAGGGAATGCGGTTACGTTGCAAAATGCGAAAATTGTGACGTTGCACTTAACTATCACGTGGTTGGTGACGCGCTAAAATGCCATTATTGTGGCGCAAGCTATAAGCTTTTACCTGCTTGTCCTGATTGTGGAAGTATTCATATCAATTACGTTGGTATGGGTACGCAAAAAATTGTTGAAGAACTTAAAAAACTTTTGCCAAACGCAAGAATTTTGCGTATGGATAACGACACAACTCGTAATAAAGAAGGGCATTTTTCAATAATTAACCAATTCAGCGAGCATAAAGCGGACATTTTAGTCGGTACGCAAATGATTGCTAAAGGGCATGACTTCCCATCGGTTACACTCGTTGGTGTGCTTGACGCCGATATGAGTTTGTTCTTCTCCGATTACCGTAGTGGTGAAAGAACCTTCCAATTACTCACCCAGGTTGCAGGCCGTAGTGGTCGCGCTGAACAAAAGGGCGTTGTCGTTTTGCAAACCTATCAGCCTGATAACGCAATCTTGCGCTTTGCAACTAACTACGATTATAAGGGCTTTTACGGGCGCGAAAATATGTTGAGAAAGACCACTTGTTATCCACCCTATGCGACCATTGTTAGGGTGATGATTGAAAGTGAGATTGACGAGCTTGCCCTTGAAACCTTAAGAAGTATTCACGATGAATTAGTTGAGTTTTACGATAAAAACCGTGATAGATTCTTATTTTATAACAAGATGAAATCGCCGATAAAACGGCTTAAAAATAAATATAGATATCAAGTTTTAATGCGCGTTAAGCAGGATAGCGAAGACATTATTGATAAAATTTATCAAATTTCGCTACCTAAAACAATGTCAAAGGTTTTGGTTTACGTTGAGCTTAATCCGTCAAACTTGAGTTAGGTGTAATATATGGCTATTAGAAAAATTGTGCAACAGGGCGACCCTGTTTTAAGAAAAAGATCCTTTGAAGTAACCGATTTTGGTAAAAGAACGCACGAGCTTATCGACGATATGCGCGATACCCTTATAAAAGCCGAAGGCGCTGGCCTTGCTGCCGTCCAAGTTGGCGTTTTGCGTAGAATTTTTATCGTAATGGTTGAAGAAGGCTATTTTGAATTTATTAACCCTGAAATTATTAAAACACAAGGCAAGCAGGAAGGCGCTGAAGGTTGTTTATCCGTTGCAGGTAAATACGGACAGGTTACGCGCCCACAAAAGCTTACGATTAAAGCGCAGGATAGGTTTGGTAAACCTTTCAAGCTTGTTGCTGAAGATTTCTTTGCGCGCGCAATTTGTCACGAAAACGACCATTTAGACGGTATTTTATACATTGATAAGGCAACTAATATTGAGGTGGTTGAAAAGTGAGAGTAGTTTTTTTAGGCACACCCGATTTTGCCGTGCCTTCGCTACAATTATTGATAGAATCACGCCACGAAATCCTTGCCGTAGTTACCCAGCCCGATAAGGCTGTGGGTAGGAAGCAAGAGATTGTCTTTTCGCCTGTAAAAAAACTTGCCCTTGAACACGGGCTAAAGGTTTTGCAGTACAACAAAATCAGACTTGAAGGCGTTGAAGAGCTAAAAGCTTTACACGCTGATATTATGATTAGTTGCGCTTACGGACAAATATTATCGCAGGAAATCATTGATATTTGCCCACACGGTATAATTAACGTTCACGGTTCGCTTTTGCCTAAGTACAGGGGCGCTGCTCCAATCCAGTATTCGGTTTTAAACGGTGATAAGGAAACTGGCGTAACCATTATGCAAACTGAAATCGGTATCGACACGGGCGATATGCTTTCGGTTAGAAAAACGCAAATTGGCGAGGACGAAACTGCAGGCGAGCTTTTCGATAGGCTATCCGTTATTGGCGCTGAACTTTTAATCGACACTTTAGATAAGATTGAAAAGGGGCAAATTACCCCAATTAAGCAGGACGAAAGCCTTGCGACACACGTTAAAATGATTAAAAAGGAAGACGGTGTTATTGACTGGTCAAGAACGAATAGTCAGATTTTTAATCACGTAAGGGGCATGAACCCTTGGCCCTGTGCGTTTACAGGCCTTAACGGTAAAGCTTTAAAAATAATG
>JAZTYT010000019.1:0-4776 GCA_045637045.1 Christensenellaceae bacterium
ATTGTTCCAAGCTTATCTTGTGAAATGCCTTTACCTGTGTCAATGGTTTCAAACAAAATTTTATTAGCCTTAAGCTTTAACCTAACCTTAATGGTCTTGTCATCGCCCGTGTAATTGATTGAGTTACCAATAAGATTATAAAATACCTGCTCTATTGCCTTTTCATCGCAAACGGTATAAAGCTCGTCGTCGATATCAGTAATTATAGTATAACCGTGCAATTTAGCAAACTCTGAAAACCTAAATAAGACACGCTCGCAAAGTTCTGATAGGTTTACACGCTTGTATTCAGGCGTAGTCCTGCCGTTTTGAAGTTTAGATAGGTCTAAAATATCGTTAACGAGCATCGTTAATCTATCGGCTTCGTCAATGATAACGTTAGTGTGTTTATCGCGTTTTTCCTTGACTTCACCTGACAAGTCACGAATCATTTCGGCATACGCCTTAATCATTGTAAGCGGTGTTTTTAAGTCGTGGGAAACGTTTGCTAACAAGTCGCGCTGTAAAACGCCAGTTTGCGCAATACCTTCTTTTGCGTAGTTAAGCGCATCGGCAAGCTCGCGTATTTCTTCGTAATCATCGCCTGTAAACGCAACGGTTTCGTTACCTGCCGCCCAACTTTTTGCCGTGGTTGACATTTTAATAATAGGTTTTGATATTTTATTGGCGATGTAAAGTGATAAAAATAACGCCAAAAAGATTACGACAACGGAAACTGCAATAAGCTGTAACTGAATAACCTTGACCGTTTCTTGCAAAAAGGTTTGCGAGCTAGTTAAAATCAAATAACCACCGTTTGGCATCGTTTGGTTGGTTACGCGCGTTACGTAATAAAAGTAATTTTCGCTTTCAGTCGTTCTATCACAAATGAATTCTTCGTTAAGATTTTCAAGCTCCGAGATTGCATAATTTATTACTTTAATCGGGTAATTGCCGTGTATTTGTACGGTATCGTCCCCTATGTTAGGTAAATTTGGCGATTGCTGTGTGTTACTATCAACGACTTTGTCTTCGGTATCCTGCATATTGTTATCGTCAAATGAAGAATATCCCGAAAAAATCGTGTTTACAACCAGCTTTTCATTTTCAAAATACGCAAGGTATGTGAAAATACCGGCTTCGTTTGCATCAACTGCAAGTGAAAGCCAGTTAGTAATGGTTTCCTCGTCAATATCAAGCTCGGTGTTAAGCCTTTTAGATAATTCACCACCCATACTTTCTAACGTGTCAAAACGACGCTTCTGGTAGATTATATCAAATAAAAGAATTTGGAACACCCAGGTTATGATAGTGATAATCAAGGAAAACAATATAAAGTAAAACCAAATGTTATACTTTAATTTTGCAAGCCCTTTACGTTTCATACTTCAAATTTATAACCCATACCCCTTAAGGTAACGATGAACTTTTTGTAATCCTTTAAACGGCTACGCAAGGTTTTAATATGCGTGTCAACCGTTCTGTCGTCACCGTAAAAATCAAAGCCCCAAACGTCGGATAAAAGTTTTTCACGCGAAAGAGCAATACCCTTGTTTGTAACCATATAGAACAATAATTCGTATTCCTTTGGCGTAAGGTCAACCTTTTCACCGTCAACGAAAACGTTTCTGCCCTTCATATCAACTTCAAGGCCTTGGAATTTTAATACGTCGTTATCGTTTTGGGTAGCATTTGACGTAGTACGACGCTTAATAATTGCTGAAATACGTGCCATAACTTCTTTTGGTGAAAAAGGCTTAACAACGTAATCGTCAACGCCAAGCTCAAAGCCAAAAAGCTTGTCGTACTCTTCGTTACGTGCTGAAAGCATTAAAACCGGTGTGTCGGCAATCTTTTTAATTTCTTTAACTGCCGAAAAGCCGTCAAGCTTTGGCATCATAATATCCATAATGATTAAATCGTAAGTGGTCTGTCTGCACTTGATAATAGCATCCATACCGTTTTCTGCTTCGTCAGTTTCATAGCCTTCAAACTCGGCATATTCACAAAGCACCTGACGAATCATAGCTTCATCATCAACAATAAGTAATTTCATAGCACACCCCTTTTCGTGTTGTAACCCACTAAATTTCGTTTATAGCTTATTTATACCATTTAATTGAAAACACATTATGTGTTTATTGCGAATATTTAGCGAGAATTATAGTTCCTTTATTTCAAGTAAGTCGTTTTCTTTGGTAATCAAATAGGATTTGCCACCACTTGTAAGACTTTTTGTAAGCTCTCCGTTAACGAAAACTAAAGCTGAATCGTCTTCAATGGCGTAAGCCTTATCAAAATCAAGGTCTTTTAGCGCTGGTAAAAAATCTTCGCGCCTGTGATTGTAATGGGGACAGCACATACCGTCTAATAACCCCAACCCGTCGTAAACGTTATAATCTTGGGTTTTGGTTAGGTATTCGCTGTCGGAAAACATTTTACTAAACCAACAAATTGCGCCTGCTGATAACCCACACAAAATAGTGCCGTTGTCGTAGGCTTCAAGTATAAGCTTGTCAAGGCCTGCTTTTTGCCACGTTTCAAGCATAAACATAGTGTCGCCACCACCAACGTAAATAAAGTCTGCAACCTTCATTTTTTGTGCGATTTTTTCTAAATCCATTTCGCCGTGAACCAAAAGCGCTAGGTCAACCTTTACGTTATAAACGCTGGTATAGGTTTTCCTAAAGCTGTTAAAATACGGCAAGGAATCGTGGCTAGCAGTGCCGATAAACAAACCGTTGGCGCGCTCACCCTTTTTACGGCTGTTTGCTAAATCAGCAACAAAGCCGTCAATATCTAAAGTCGTTTTAGTTTTAAGCTCGCCACCACCGATGGCAATAATAATTTTGTCTAACATAAAAAAATCTATAATTTAGTATATAATGCTGTATTTTAAAGTTTTTTATAAAAGTGTTTTAGCGTAATTTACAAGAATTTGTTTTTCATTTTCAAGTTCATCACGCATAACCAAATCAAGGATTTGAGCCTTAACCTGACCAAGCTTAACACCATTAAAACCAAGCTGAATTAAGTCGCTTCCGTCAATATTTAAGCCTTGAAAATCATAACATTCGCCGTTAGAAATTATCTCGTGCAAATACTCTCTTAAGTTAACCTTTTCCAGTTTGTATTTCTTTATCCCGTAATCTGAATGCGCAAGCATATCGGCAATTTTAACGTTGAGTAAGTTGTAAGCAAAATCCTTACCGTATTCGTATAAAAAGCGTTTAACGTGATACTTTGTAGTCGATACGTCAGCATCGTGCATTTTAATTAGATTAACGACGTCGTCTTTCAACTTTGTCGGGAATTTCAATCTTTTGGCAATTTCTAAAGCAATTTGGCTTGATATTTCAGGATGCCCTTTCGTATGTCCGTAGCCTTTTTTATCAACGGTAAAGCACAAGGGCTTTGCAACGTCGTGCAGTAAAAGAGTCCACATAACGGTAGGCGTACGCACCTTGGAGATTTCAAGCGCCTTTAAGGTGTGATTAAATACGTCGTAATCGTGAGATAAGCTTTGTTGCATAAACCCGTCGATTTGAACAAGCTCTGGTAAAACTTGAAAAATAACGTCTTTACACTCGTATAATGCGTGCGCAACGTATTTAGCGCAAACGAGCTTGGTTAATTCATCGAATACCCTTTCTTTAGATACAAAATCAAGGTTTTTCGCGCAAAACTTCATTGCGTTAAGGGTATTTTTTTCAATATCAAAGCCTAAAACTGCGCTTAATCTAATAGCCCTTAAAATACGCAAAGCATCTTCGTTAAAACGCTTAACGGGATCACCAACGGCACGGATAATTTTGTTTTTAGCGTCATCAACACCACCAAAATAGTCAATTATACCGGTTTTAGGATTGAAAGCAAGGGCGTTTATTGTAAAATCACGGCGTTCAAGGTCAATTTTTAAGCTTGAAACAAACTCAACGCTTTCAGGGTGACGCCCGTCGTTATAAACGCCGTCAGTCCTAAAGGTTGTCACTTCGTAAGGTATATGATCAATTATAACCGTTACAGTACCGTGCTTAATACCCGTTTCAACAACTCTTTCATCACTAAAAATTTGCATAACCGTTTGCGGAGAAGCGTCGGTTGCAATGTCGTAATCATTAACGGTACGCGATAAAAGTTCATCGCGCACAGCACCACCAACCAGGTAGGCTGAATACCCGTGATTTTCTATTTTTTTAACGATAGAAAGTGCAGTTTCCTTCATAAAACCCTTATAAAAAGTTATTTACCAACACAGAATTTTGAAAAGATTTCGTTAATTACGTTTTCATCGGCAGTTTCACCACTTATAAGCCCAAGGTTAATAAGTGCTGAACGAATATCTACAGTAATAATGTCTAACGGCATAACGTAAATTGCCGAAATTGCTTTATCAAGATCCGAAATAGCGTTTTGTATTGCCGTAAGATGTCTTTTTTCAACGAGATAATCACCGTCAAGGTTAAGCTTGTCAAGCCCTGCTTTAACGTAAATCAAGTTGATAAGCTCATCCACACCCTGCCCTGTCTTCGCAGAAATAATTAAATCGTGATCGACTTGCGTAAAAGTTGACTGACCTAAATCAGCCTTGTTTATTACTGTAATAAGGTTAGTATTTTCAACCTTTTGCTTGATTTCTTGGTCAATTTCGTTAAAATCAGAACTGCCGTCTAACACAAATAGCACGACGTCGGCAACTTCTATTGCCTTTAAGGAACGCTCGATGCCGATTTTTTCGACTAAATCGTCACTTTCCCTAATGCCAGCCGTATCCATAAAATCAAACTTAACGCCGTT
>JAZTYT010000020.1:0-15354 GCA_045637045.1 Christensenellaceae bacterium
CTAAACCGTAAGGCGCGCTCGTTTGCATTTTAACGAGCCTTGCATAGCCGTTTGCAATATTTGAGTCAGTGTACCAGCACTTGATTGGCGTGCCAGTAAACGTGCCGTTGATTGCAAAGTTAACAACGCGACAGTTAAGGTTTAGTTGCTCGCCGTCTTCACCAATTTCACCTGACGTAAAACCGTTTACCATATAAGCGTGAGGGATTTTTTCGCTCTTAAATTGGATTTTCTCGGTTGGTGTGGTGGCGTCTGAAGAAACCTTCATTTCGCGTACGGTGGCAGATAACGGGTCGATTGTGCTAAAAGTTAAGCTTGAACTATCGGTGAAGTTAATTGCTCTACCAACCATTAGCATTACTTCGTTATCAAAATAATATGCAGGTTTATCTAACTTATCGTAAGTTTTAGTGCCTTTACCCTGACTAAATTCGCCCTTTATAGGATTAAATTCAACGCTTGCGCTATTGTTAGCGTAGGTGGTTGTAATGGTGTATTCGTATTCCTTAACTACAAAACCGCTGTCCAGCTTAATCGGAGCGCTGGTTTTGGCGTTTCTGTGGCTTGAAAGCGTTTTGAAACGGTCCTTTACCCCTAAAAAATAGGTGGTTGTGGAAATAACGTCGCTAACAGGCAATACGGTTTCGCCAAGCGTGTATTCAATATCCATTGTTAAAAGCGTTTCAAGCTTATAGCAAGGCGTTTGGCTTTGTGGTTCAACGGTGCTGGTCAACGTCGTGGTATACGTGCCTTTTTTAACGGCAATTTCAATGCCTGATTCCAACGTGTCAGCGCTTTGGGTAAAGCTAACGTCGTAATTAACCGTTTCGTTTACGTTACCGATGCCTGTGTTTGCCTTGTTTTTCAAAAAGTACGCGCCGTTTAAGGTGGTTGCTACAGCGCCTGAACAACCTGTAAAGGTTGCAACGCTAAAAGTAAGCGCTAAAAGTAATATTATCGTCTTAAAAAACTTGTTCATAGTAGTTCCTTTTTTCATATACGGTCATTGTAACATATTTTTTTGACTAAAAGCAAATAAAACAACTAAAAAAACTTAAATTATATAGTTTTTTATGCTATAATGTACTCATGAAGATTTATACGGCTTTTACAAATGCAGATGCAATAGCCTTTACGGCGCGGCTTGTAAGCGAGTTACCGGTCGATTTAGACAGGCCTAACTACGTCTTTTGCGAAAGACGGGCAGGCTTTACCTTTGAAAAAGAGCTTGCAGACAGGCTCGGCGGTATGTTTAATACCGAAGTTTTAAGCTTTTCAAGGTACGTTTCTAAAAACGTTTCGGTTGATAAGTATCTTTCCAAAGCCCAAGCAGCGCTTGCCGTAAGGCGTATTATGCTTGAAATCAGCGACGAGCTTTACAGGATAAAGCCCAATAGCTTTAGCATACCCAAAGACGTTTACGAGCTGATTTCCCAGTTAAAAGCCGCGCTTGTCAAACCTAATGACTTGCAGGAAATTTTATCAAGTGAAGGCGGTGTTTTTGGCACTAAGCTTAAAGATATCGCCTTGATTTTTGAAAAGTACGAAGAATTTTTGGATAAAAACGGCCTTACCGATGAAAGTAACTTTTTATCGCTTATGCCAGACGTCGTGCTTAACGACCCCAAAATTAAGGGCGCAAAGGTAATCGTTGCAGGGTTGCCGTCTTTTACCGCGCAAACGGTTGCAATTATTAAGGCGCTCTCTCAAGTTTGCGACCTTGATTTCGTTGTCGTTTCGGCTAACGCTGAATGCTATACCAACGAAACCTATTTTAAACTAAAAAAACTTTTCCCTGACGCTAACGTCGTTGCTTGCGATAGCGAGTTATCCAAAGAATCTAACGCTATAGCGTTAGGCTTGTTTGAGCCATCGGTTTTTGGGGGTGACAAAGGCGCTTGCGACGGTAAAAAGGACGGCAGGCTCGCAACCAACAAGGTTAAAATCAATCAGGCGCTCGACGTACGCGACGAGTGTATGGCAATCGCTAAAAGGATACGCTACGAAGTCGTTAACAACGGCTTAAGATACCGTGATTTTTGCGTTTTGTGTCCGTCGGTTGCAACCTATCAGCCCGTTTTAAAGGAATGCTTTAACCTTTACGATATCGCCCATTATTTTGACGTAACGAAGGCGTTGGAAAGCCACGGCGTAATTGCGCTTATTTTGGGCTTGATTGATATAAAAAGGCTGTCGCTACTGCCTTCAAACTTGATTGCTACGGCTAAAAACGGCTTCTTTTGTGGCAGTGAAGACGGTTTAGCCTTTGAAAAATATTGTCTTGAAAACGCAATTTCACGCCGTTCAATAAAGATGCCGTTTAACGATTTAGTTGCTGAATCGGTGCGTGGTTTGATGGTGGAAATTCACCAAAAGTTGCCCTATAAGGCGACTATCAGCCAATACGTGCAAATTTTAGGCGAAGTTTTAATGCTTATCGGCTTTGAACCGCGCGTTAACGAGCTTTGCGAAAAACTCAAAAATATCCGTGAAGACGCGCACGCTGATTTCACAAAGAGCGCAGTTAAAGCGCTTTACGAACTGTTAAGACAAATCGAAGACGTTTTAGGTAACGTCACCGTTGACTTAAACGAGCTTAAAGGCGTTATTTTAAGCGCAACAAAGGCCGTTGAAATTTCAACCATACCAGAGTATAGCGACGTAGTTTACGTTGGCGATTTCAAGGGTGGTAGGCTTAAAAAAGCAAGGGTTGTTTTTGCTACTTCCTTAACCGGGCAAGTTCCACATTTTAGTTCCGACACGGCACTACTTAACGACCGTGAGCTTGTTAAAATGGACGGCTATAGGTTGATTATCGAGCCAAAACTGGAAATTGTAAACAAACGTGAGCGCGAAGATATTGCCGTCGCGTTAATGAGCTTTACCGACAAACTTTTCCTGTCTTATCCACTTTTGGACGGCAAGGGTAAGCCAACAGTCGTTAGTGAAATTATAGATTACTTTAAGTCGATTTTCTGCCAGGCTGACGGAAGTGAGATTGTCGTTAAGCCACAGGCTGACGATGAAGACAGCTTTATTAACTATATGTCGAAAACGGCAGGCATAACCCACGCGTCGGTGCAGGCTGAACGCTTTAGGGAAAACAAAACAAACGACGTAAAAATGCTCTCGGCATTTTTAAACGCTGTTGACGGGCCTTTAAAAGCCCAAGTTGTCAATCTTATTCAATCGGACGGGGAAGATAAGCTTTACGACCAGGAATTATCCTATAAGGGTGGTTTTTCTGCAAGCGCGATTGAAAGGTTTTTCTCTTGCCCTTACAAGGCTTTTGCTGAAGGCGCGTTAAAGCTAAAAGAAGCCGAAACTGGTGACGCAAAGGTGTACGAGTGGGGTAATATTTTGCACGGCGTTATGGAAAAATTCATCTTAAAGCTTGACTTGATAACCGATGAAAATTCCTTGCTTAATTTAGCCGACCAGCTTGTTGAAGAAGAGCTAAAAAACCCCCTATATGCCCGTTATCTCAATAAAGCGCAATATGAAAACATCTTTAAGCACGTAAAAATTGAAGCAAGAAAGGAATGCTTAAAGGTGTATAACGACATTAAAAATTCACACTTTGTGCCAATGGGGGCAGAGCTTGAATTTAACGAGTCCGATAAGTCGCCCTTTAAGCCACTTATTTTAAAAACGCTTAACGGTCAGGCTAAACTGCGTGGTAAGATTGACCGCGTCGACAGGTTTAACGATTACTTTAAGATTATCGACTATAAATCGGGCGAAGTTGAAGACCCTATCGAAGAAAGCTTCTACACGGGCAGGAAAATTCAGCTTTACCTTTATATGAACGTTCTTTTAAACAAGGGCTTAAAGCCTGCGGGGGCGTATTACTACAAGATTAACGACGACTATAAAGACGGTGGTAACGACAACGCAGAGTTTATTGGCAAGACGCTGGAAGACAAGGTGCTTTTAAAGGACGCCGATTTGTCCTTCGAGCGTGAAAACCAAAGCAAAATGCTTAACGTTAAGCTTAAGGCCGACGGGGATATTTCGGTTAGTAATCACACGCTTAATAAAAACGGTTTTATCTCTTATGCTGATTACGCCATAAAGGTTTGTGAAAGTGGTGCAAACGAAATGATTAAGGGTATGACCTTGCCAGCGCCTTACGAAGGCGCGTGTAAGTATTGCAAGCTTAAAGGCCTTTGTGGTTACGACCAGGAAACGGGTGAAAACACGCGCGAGCTGTCGGGCGTTAACAAGCAAACTATTTTTGACGCGTTAAAGGGGGATGACAATGAGTAAGTTTACGGATAAACAACAAAAGGTCATCGACCACGATTACGGTAATATCGTCGTTTCGGCTTCGGCAGGCAGTGGTAAAACCAGCGTAATGATTGAAAGGCTTATACGCCTTATTTCCGAAGGTAAGGCAAGCGTAAGGAATATTTTAGCAGTTACCTTTACAAGACTTGCGGCAGGCGAAATGCGTGAAAAATTATCTCGCGCGATAATCAAAAAGATACAGCAGGGCGAAGACGTTGCGCGTATGCGTAAAGAGCTTAACGACCTGCCGTTTGCAACGATTTCCACGATTGACTCATTTTTAAACACTTTAGTCAGTAAGTATTTTTATCTTGTGGGCGTTGATTCGCGCTATCAAATCGTTGCCGAGTCCCAAGCCGAAGCTTTAAAAACTTTAGCAATGAGCGAAGTCTTTGAAAGGCTTTACGATAGCGATGATAAGGACCTGAATCTTTTAATGCGCGCCTTTATCACAAAGCGTAGCGACGCGCAATTACGTAAGCTGATTTTATCAGTTTACACCTTTTTAGAAAGCCAGTTAGAGCCTGATAAGTTTTTATCAAGCGCTTTATCAAATTACACCCAAGCTGGTCATGAAATAGCCGAAAACCGACTTATAGGCCAACTTTTTAATCAAGTTAACGATATAAACAACCTGCTTAAGGGGCTTTTAGTTGAAGCTTTAGCGTTAGGCTGTACAAAGTATAGCGATTACTTAAGCCAAATTTGTTCCAACGTTGATAATTGTGAAAAAACGCCTGCTGGTATATTGCAGGTTATAAAAGCAATACCTAAAAAACCGTCTAAGCAAAAGACTGATACGGCTTTGATTTTAGACATTTCCGAAAGGATTTCAGCATACGTTAAACGCTTGAAAAAGGTTGTTGACGATTGCTTTAAGTATTTTGGTATTGACAAAAATTTACGCCTTGACCGTACGCTTAAAAACAAAGCGCTGTTACAAAGTCTTATAAACGTAGTACAACAATTTGAACTTGAATATGCAAAGCAAAAGCAGGAGCAAAACCTTTTAGACTACGCTGATTTAGCGCGCTGTGCGTATAAATTGCTACAAAACAAGGAAGTAATCGACGATATCAAAAACACCTATAAATACATATTTGTTGACGAATACCAGGACACTAACGGGGTGCAAGAAGGTATTTTTAGGCTTTTAGAACAAAACAATTTGTTTATCGTTGGTGACGTTAAGCAGTCGATTTACGGCTTCCGTGGGTGTGATAGCGATATCTTTTCAAACCGTATTGACGAAGCTGAAAAGGGCGATTTCCACGTTGGGCTTGACACTAATTTTAGAAGCGCGCCAGCCGTTGTTAACGCTGTGAACAAGGTTTTTTCAGCCGTAATGACCAATGAAAGTATGGGGCTTGACTATTCCAAAGCGCCTATGATTTACGGCAATCTTTACGGCGATTATAAAGGCGAAGCCGAGATTTACACCCTTGCAGGCGGTGAAAAAACCGTGCAAAAGCTCGACGGGGTTTACAGCGTTGAAAAGCATTTAAAAGCCCAAAAGCAAACTGCCGTAAAAAGCGAAGTTTTAGTAAGGTTTTTAGTGCAAAAGGCCTTAAATAAGTCGATTATCGACCTAAAAACAGGCGAGAAGCGCCTTGCAAATTACGGGGATATCGCGATACTTACGCGCAACAATAAGGGTATTGCCGACAGGATTGCAAAAGAGCTTGATATGGCTGGCATACCCGTTATTAGCGAAAGTAAGCGTAGCATAAGCGATTACCCTGAAATTCAGCTTATCGTCAATATTTTAACCTTAATTTATTCACCGGAAAACGATATTGCGCTGGCAACCACCTTAAAGTCGCCTTTAGGTGGGTTTACCGACAAAGACCTTTTAACAATCCGTGAAGGCTCTGCGCCTAAAACCAGCTTTTTTGAAGCAGTTAACAAGTCGGCTACCCCGAGCACGCCTTTAGGTGTAAGGATTATTGAGTTTTTAGATAAAATCAATAAGTTAAGGCTTGTTTCCAAGTTTGAAGGCGTACCGTCAATACTTAATAGAATTATGGCTGACGGCACGTTTGAAAGCAAGCTTTTGTCAATGCGTGGGGGCGAGCTAAAAATTAAACGCATACAAAGGTTTATTCAGGAATGCTTTAAAGGTGACGCTGAAATTACCGTTGGCGAATTTTTATCTTCAAGTGAAGAACTCCTAGATAAAATGACGTTATCTTCAGGCGGTGGCGAAGACGCCGTTAAGATTATGAGTATGCACGCGTCAAAGGGCTTGGAGTTTCCAATCTGCATAATAGCAGGGCTTAACGATAACTGGAACAGGCAGGACTTTAGGATGGAAGTAATGCTTGATAAAAACGCAGGCGTTGGGCTTAAGTATTACGACTTTGAAGCAAAAGCCCATTACACGACTGCGATTAGAGAATGCGTTAAGCTTAAAAAGGCGCAATCAAATTTGAAAGACGAGTTAAGGCTAATGTACGTTGCTTTAACGCGCGCTAAATGTATTTTGTACGTCGTACCGCAAAAGCCACTTGAAGATGAGCATACGCCTATTACGTCAAGCACCAATTCTCATTTAGATTTGTTTGCTAAAACCGATATGAAGTATTACGAGCTAACGCCTAACGATTTAGAGTTGGCAACTGATAAAAAGGAACGCAGGGCGCTTTTGCTTTCAGGCTATGACGATTGCGACGTTGAACTCATTAAAAAATATCAAAGCTTTGAATACGCCCATCTTGACGAAACCAAGTTAAGCCTTAAAAAGAGCGTAACCGAATCAGTTAAGGCATCTAATTATGAAGACCAGCCAATAAGCGTTGAAAGACCAGTTGTATTAGGCGCAAGCGACACTGAAACAGGTACTGCATATCATAAGGCTTTAGAGCTTGTTGATTTTGCAAAAAGTGGCGATAACGGGTATATAGACCGACTTTTGAGTGAAAATTTTGACGAAGTAACCCTTAAAAAGCTCACAAAAGATAAGCTAAACCAAATATTGGCACTTGATATTTTTAAAGAAATACAGGGCTTTAAGTTTTATAAGGAACAGCCTTTTATTGCCTACGTTCCAGCACAAATGGTTGGCGAAACGGGTAGTGAAAACGTTTTATTGCAAGGTGTTATCGACCTTTTAGCAGTTAACGGTGATAAGGCTTACGTAATTGACTATAAGCACTCGGGCGCGAGCAAGCAAACGCTTAAGGAGCGTTACAAGGTTCAGCTTGACCTTTATGCTTACGCCGTTGAAAAGGTTTTAAAATTAAAGGTTGAAAAGCGAGTAATCGTTAATATTTCACGCCTTGAAACTGTTGAATTATAACGGCTAAATTATAACGAAATACTAAAAAACGTCACTTATAATTTAAGTGGCGTTTTTGTTTTGTGCGTTATTTAGATTATCAAAAAACCAATCGGATTGGTTTATAGCTTGCAGGTCATTTTTACCAAAAAGTAGGGCTATAAGCCCGTTAACGATAAAAATGCCACCACTTATGACGTAATAAACAGGGTAAAACGTAAGCCTTGAAAGTGTGAAAAGTAAAACGCCGTATATAAAATAACGCTTAAAATTTTTGCGATTATAAAAGCTTTTAATTAAAGCCTTTAACAAACTGCGTTTATTTTTGTTAACGGATTTTTCGGCTTGCTTTAAATTAAGCGCGTCGTAATCTAAATATGGGGCAATTTGTTCGGTATTGATAAGGGTTATTTGCTTAAATTTACAAAATTCCACGCAAGCGTCGGTAAACTGATTGGATATTATAACTAACTTTGCATCGGCAAAGGGTAGGTTTTCAAGGATATTTTTAGCGTCAAATTCACCTAAAGGCTCGGTATAAAAGCCTAAAAACACCGTATAACCCCTATCTGTGCACATATATCTTTTATGCGCCTTTGCACATATGCCCTTAAGGTTAAAAAACTTCAAAAAAATCGCTTGAATTTCGTCACCTGCACACGTGTTGAGTATGTGCATAACTTCATTTATTCGCTTTATACTGTTTTGGCTATTTTTAACCCTAACTGATACCGCGCTTTCCTTTTTATATGCAAAAAAGGTGACTAAAAGTGCGATTATAAGGGCAAATAGTATTTTAACGGCAAGTTTAAGCCTTACAAGGCTAAAACCAATCAGGCTTGCGATAAATATGCCTGCGCACAAAATAATAAGGTTTATAAAGGAAGCAAGTTTAAGATTTTTCATAGTTTAAATTATTGACAGAAAACGCCATAAATATTCTTGATAAATCGCATAACTTGTGTTAAAATATCTAAAAGGAATTGGACGCTTAACGTATGAAGATTGGTATTTTTGGCGGTTCGTTTGACCCCGTGCACAATGAACATATAAAAATTGCCCTAAACGCAACGCAAGCGCTTGGGCTTGATATTTTGTACGTCGTGCCGGCGAAAATTCCACCGCACAAGCAAGGCGTGGTCTTAGTAGACGGGCTTCACCGTAAAAAAATGTTGGAGCTTGCCTTTAAAAATCACCCCAAAATAGTCGTTAGTGATTTTGAGCTTGAAAGTGTTGAAACAAGTTATACCTATCTTACGGTCGAGCATTTTAAGTCGATTCACCCGGGTTGCGAACTTTATTTGCTTGTGGGTGCCGATATGCTTGAAAACTTTCCGACCTGGAAAGAACCTGAAAGGATTTTACAAAGCGCGCGCCTTTTTGTAACTGGGCGTGACGGCGAAGACTTTGATAACGCGTTAAGCGTTTTTAAAAAGCGTTTTAGTAAGGATAACGAGATAATAGTTTCCAAGGCGCAAGGGCTAAAGGTTTCTTCAACCGACGTGCGCCACCGTTTAATGCTCGGGCTTAACGTTGATGGGCTTTTGGATAAGTCCACCCAAGACTATATACAAAAAAACGGCTTGTATCTTGGCGATGAAACGGCGCAGTTTGTTAAAAACAATCTTACGACAAAACGCCTTGAACACACGGTGGGGGTAATGAACCTTGCCAAAACTTACGCAAAAAGATTGGGCGAAGACGTAAATAAGGCCGTTAAAGCCGCAATGTTACACGACGTTGCAAAGTATCTTGACTATAAAAGCTACCCTGATTTTTCTTTACCCGACGGCGTTGTTGAAAACGTGATACACCAATACCTTGGCGCTTTCGTTGCCGAAAAGGTGCTGGGTATAACCGATGAAGATTTGCTAAACGCAATCAGGTTTCACACAACGGGCAGGATAGGTATGTCACGGTTAGAGATGATAATTTTAATTGCCGATTTATTAGAAGACGGGCGTGATTACGATGAAGCCCCGATTTTGCGTGAAGCCGTTGACAAAGACTTTTTTGAAGGCTTTAAATTGTGCGTTAAACGGCTTATAGCCTATCTTTTGAAGTCCGAAACGCCAATTTATCACTTGACTTTGGACTGTTATAATTATTACAAAAATAGAGAAAATAGTTAATACACTTTAAGGAGAATATAATGGAAGTTAAAAATTTTGCAGATCAAATTTGCGCGTATTTGTCAAGCAAGAAGGCGCAGGATATAGTTAAAATTCACGTTGCTGAAAAGACCGTAATTGCCGATTACTTTATCATTGCAAGTGGTCGTTCCACAACGCAGGTTCACGCCCTTTGTGATAACGTGGAAGAATTTTGCGCAAAGGAATTCGGCCGTGACGTTTTGCGCCGTGAGGGCGTTACGGAAGGTAGATGGGCAGTTTTAGACTTTGGCGAAGTTATCGTGCATATTTTCGATGACGAGCACAGGCTATTTTACCACCTTGAAAGACTTTGGGGCGAAGGCGAAAAGTTCGTTGACGAAGACTAATTTATTTGAATATTTTAAGCAAAAGAAAAGCCATTTAGCGTTTGCTAATGGCTTTTAATTTTACCTGTATCAGGCTAAACGTTATTTGTTTTTGGTCGAAGCGTTTTTGCTTATTAGGTTTTCAAACTCCCCGCGTGACAAAACTGTTGCTTCAAAGGGTACAACCCGTTTTTTACTGGGTTTTTTGCTCGCGTTTTTAAGGGCGTTTCCGTCAATATAAATAATATGTTCAGTCGGCTCTTTCTTAACGCGCTTGGGCTTTTGATACTTAAGCTTTAAAATATTTATTACTACCGATAAACACATACAAAGGATAAAAAGCGTAAAAACTGTAACTATTCCACCAACAGGCTGACCCATAAACCACCAAGCGTTTTTATTTAGTATAACTTGGTTTTGTGGGGTAGATAAGTCAAGGTTTTGGCTTAAAATGGCAGTCTTTGTCGTAAACAAGGTTAAGTTTTGGCGTTTTTTTTGTTGGGCAAATATTAAATTGATTAAGTTAAATACTAGGTAAAAGGGGGTAAGTATGCAAAGCGATAAAAAGAAAAAGGGTGTAATTTTAGTTACTAATAGCCGTAACCCGAAATCAAAAGATAAGGCGAGCGATTTTAAGGATGAAAAGGTGGAAAAGGTGGAAAATGCTGAAAGCGTAGAAAATGCTGAAAGCGTTGCTCCGTCACCCGAAGAAGCCAAAACAACCAAAAGCGAAAACGTAAATTTTGACGACGATATCGCACAAGAAAATACTGAAAAATCAAGCGAGCCTATAGTGGGTAACGCCGTTGAAAAGGATGAAAGTGGCGATTACGCTTCAAAGGACACCGAAAAAGCCGATGAAAATTTGGGTGATAGCCCTAACGGTCAAGCCCAAGCGTTAGTTGAGCAACAAGCGTGCGAATCTGACGACGGAGAAGGCCGTTTAAAAGATGAAAAAATTGACGCAAGCAAGGTTTTAGATGAAACTGCGCAAATTTTTGGGTTTAGCAATGAAAAGCTTGCGTGTGAATTTGGCGCGTACAAGGCGCAAAAGCTTTTTAAAAGGATGAATTTATTCCTTGCTGACCACACTATTTGTGATGAAGACGTCAAAGTACGCGTAAAAGCAGGCGCTAATATGGGATTTGAATCGGTTACAGTGCTTCCTAACAAATTAAAGGTTGCCGTTTCAAGCTCAAACAAGCAAATTGGCGTGCGCGTTGCGATAAATTATCCGTGCGCAGGGCTGTATTCGCGCACGATTTTGAAAACGATAGGCTGGGCAGTTAGGCAAAAGGCAAGCGCGATAGAGCTGTATTTTATGCCGAGCGATATTAAGGACAAAAAAGTGCGCCAAATTATAGCAAAATGGCGCGCTTACAAGAAAAAGGCCGGCAAGGTTAATTTGATTTTATGCGTTGAGTCCTGCTACTTATCGCAACACGATTTAAACCTGTTGTCAAGGGTGGTAAAGAGCGCTACGGTGGAAAACGTTAAGGTGTTTATAGACCCACAAGAAAATTTAACTACCGACAATTTATACGCGCACACCTGGTACGACTTGACTAAAACCTTTAACGGTTGCCGTTTAGAAGGTGGTTTTTTGCGTGGTGATACGGCAAAGATAACAACGGCTTTTAAGTGTGGCGTTAATAATATTTCAGCAAAAAACGGTATAGAGCTTTCAGTTAAAATAAAACGTTATTTAGGCTGTCAATAGGTAGTTTATATTTAGTTAATCGACTTATAGGCCGACTTTTTATAAAAAATATGTGTGTTTTGTATAAAAGATAAGCAAATGGTTAATGCTTTTAATAGCGTTTAGGCTATAAGGAGATTTATGAACCCATTTGAATTAAAACCTAAAAAACTAGAAAGTTACGTTACACCCTTAAACAAGCTGTTTTTACAGCCTTACAACAAGCACGAGACTGACGCTTTTACAAAGGTAAGGCTAATTTTAGCGCAAGGCACGGAGTTTGAAGCAAGCGGATATTCCCACCAAATGGCGCGCCACACCTATAATAACGATATCCGTAGGCGCATTGCTAATATTCGCCGTCAAGAACAGCTTCAGCACAAGATGTTAAGCTCTCTAAAGCCCAAAGACGAGAATATGCTTGAAACCACGCTTTCATACGAGCAACTTGCCGTCGAGTTAACTGCCATAATGGCGCAACGCGCAAAAAATTACGTGTTAAAGCAACAGCTTGACTTTGCCCTTTTAGAAGACTTTGACCACCTTTACAGGTTTTGTGACCTTTTAGAGATGGAAGAAGGTAAGCATTTTGAAAAGTATATCGGCAATTACACCGAAGTTATGCCAGGTCGCCCTACCGTTGCTGAATTTAGACACCCTAACGATGATATTCGCTTTGCCGTAAACGCCGATAAAAACGATTTGTTAACCAATATTGACATTGGCATTATAACGGCTGCCGAACAGCAAACGATGAACTTTTATATGAATTTAGGTGCGTATCACCCTAACGATTTAGGTAGAAAATTGTTCAGCGAAATCGCTCTTATTGAAGAACAGCACGTATCGGGCTATGAAAGTTTAAAGGACCCTGACACCACCTGGCTTGAGTGTTTAGTGATGCACGAATACACCGAGTGTTATTTGTATTATTCGCTCTATCAGGACGAGAAAAACCCGTCTATAAGACGATTATTTGAGCAAATCTTTGAACAGGAAGTTGCGCATTTACACGAAGCGTGCGACCTTTTAAAGACCTATGAGGGCAAGCCGTTTGACGAAGTTATCCCTTACGGGAACTTTCCTGACCTATTAAAGTTTGGCGAAAACAAGCGCTATATCCGTCAGGTTTTAAAGGACGTAAACTTAACGAGCGTCAAAGAAGGCTACGTTAAGGTTGACGCGCTTAACAAAAACGCAGATTTTTGTTCTTACCAGAAAAAGTTTGTTGGCACGGGCGCTAAAAACCCGTCGCATTTGGTTATTGAAAAATATATTGCCAAAAATGGTGAAGATTTACGCCATCAAACTGCACCGCATCCCGTTAAGGAATTGCAAGACAGGACGAGCGATAATATTTGCGTTGGTAGATGTAAATGCTGTTGCGGAAAAGATGAATAGAAATAAGACAGGCTATGCCTGTCTTTTTTGCTAGGATAACTGATATTCAGGGGATCCCTACGCTTTGCTCTGCAAAGCTCAGGATGACAACGTTTTTGAATAGTCTAACAACATTTTCAAAAACGGCTCACACTAAGTTTTGTTTTTAAATTTAATAAAGACTTTTTGTGAGGTAAAAAGTTTGCCATAAAAAGAAAGGGGATTTTGCCCCTTGCTTTTTTTAAATTCCAAATTAAATTTTGTTTACTACGCCCGCAAAAAGAACAACGCCGTAGCTGTCGGTTATAACGTAACCAAAGGCTTTATCAATTATATAATCGTGATAGACTGGTACGTATTCGCCAGGGCCTGCCGCGCCATTCATTGGCATTACGGTTACGGCAGCGCCTTCGATACCGTGTGCGTTTACGTTTAAACTGCATTTATGGATTACACCATCGCAATAAACCGGTTCGTTAGTGATATTCGTAAAGTCACAGCTAAAAACGTCAAAAAGCTTGTTTATACCAAAGCTTTGTTTTAAAATTGACGCTATATTGCCGTCGAAATCTGCCTTGTATTCAGGGAAGAACACCCTTGTGTGGTGTAAAAGCTTGTTTTCGTGGTCAATATAATTATAATCGCTCACGTTGTTTATTGCGTAAATATTATCCACGGTGAAAACGCTTTCTAAACTATACCCGTCGTTAGGCAGGATAAACTTAATTTGATAGCCGTGAGTGGTTGTTGTGAAAAACGACGTGTAATTTTCGCCTTCAAAAACCTGACCTTGGCTGTAGTACCCCTTTAAAAGCTTGGTTGCTTTCGTGCTTCCGTCGGCATTGATAAAGTCGTATTTATCATCGGTAAATTTCAACGGGTCACCGTCTTTATTCCATATTTCCTTAAGATAAAATGTGTTAATAATCGTGATTAAGGTTTCGGGCGAAAGTTCTAAATTAGCGTCGATAAGCCCGTGCGTTTTATCCTTGATGTATGCGTTAATTTGCTTTTGTGCGTTTTTGGTGGTGAAGTCAGCGCTGAAAAAGTCGCAGTTATACTCGCTTGAAAGGGTTTTTACACCTTGTTCCTTTAGCTCAACGTCCTTTTGTGCCCAAATGGAGTTTGCAAGCTCTGAAAAGGCTGAAACCTTTTCCTTGCCCCAAGCGTTTTCATAGGTGTATTCACGGTTAGAAAACGCATATAAGTATTTGGTGAAGCTTGAAACTTCTTCATAGGTGACGCCAACTGCGTCTAAAAGCTCTTGTCGGGTGTTACCGTTTGCGCACTCGGTTGCAAGCGATAGCGCCATATAAACCGAAACAGGTGATATGGCAAGGTTTGTGCCTTTATCACTTGTCGCATAAACTGCATTTGTCAGCTTTGCGGCAAATAAATCAAGCTTGTCTAAAAAGGCCTGGTATTCATCCGTTCGCGCGTCCTTATAGGTTACGGTGTGCTTTTTAGCAGCAGCGGAAACCAAAGACTTTGTATAAACGTGGCTTTGGCTTTTGTAACCATCATTACACGCAACACAAGATAGGCATAGCATCAAAATTAATAAAAGTGATAATATCTTTTTCATAAAGCCCCTCCATTTATAGGCTATGCGTAAAAAAGCGTAGCCGTTTATTTACGGTTTTAGTGTAACACAAAATTTTAACGATTTCAAGTGTTTTTTTAAAAAAGCAACTCAACGCTTGGTTGAGTTGCTGTTAATCGGCCTATAGGCGGACTTTTTGGGTAAAAAAGACGGGTTAAATTTTGCTAAAGTACAGGTGAAAAGGGGATCTGGACAGCACTCACTTTAAGTTATCAGAAAGTTAAGGGGATCCTGCCGCCCTGATGAACAGGGCTCAGGATGACAACGTCTCGCCCTTGGTGAGCGTTGGAATCCGTAAGATGCAATAACAAGCAAAAATGCTTGCGGGCAAGCCTTGCTTGCACGGATTTGCATTTTTGTGAAGTTATTATTTAAACGCAACGCGTTTAAAACAACGTCTCGCCCGACGTTAACAAGGTTTTTAGCAACGCCTTGACTTAAGTTTTGTTTTTTAACAAAGTTTTACTTGACTTTTGTCATTAAAAAAAGTAAAATAAATAAAAATAAGATTGCGGGTGTAGTACATCGGTAGTATGCGAGCTTCCCAAGCTTGAGAGGTGGGTCCGACTCCCATCATCCGCTCCAAAAAAACACTGCAGAAAAAGATACATTTTCTGCAGTGTTTT
>JAZTYT010000021.1:0-9653 GCA_045637045.1 Christensenellaceae bacterium
TGTCATCCTGAGCCCCCTTGTGGGGCGTCAGGATCCCCTAAACTTGCTGATAACCTAAAGTGAGTGGCGTCAGAACCCCCTGAACTTTTCTGATAACTTAAAGTAAGCGTCACACCCAAAAACTCTTTTTTTATAACTGTCAAAAAAATTACGCCCAAGTATTGCATTTATTAAAAATAAATGCTATAATGAAAAATAGCAAACTGGTGTACTATGCGCTTATTTGCTTAAATTAACAAAGAAAGTCGGGGTAATATTATGAGCCGAATGGTTGGTACCGTATCAAGGGGCGTACGTGCGCCTATAATAAAAAATGGTGACGATATTGTTGAAATCGTTGTTGATTCAGTTTTAAGCGCATCAAAAGACGGTGGCTTTGAAATTAAAGACAGAGATATCGTTGGTATGACTGAAGCGATAGTTGCACGCGCACAGGGTAATTACGCAACTATTGACGACATCGCCCACGACGTTAATAATAAGTTTGGCAATCAAACGGTGGGGGTAATCTTCCCGATATTAAGCCGTAACCGTTTTGCAATTTGCTTGCGCGGTATTGCAAAAGGCGTTAAAAAAATCGTTTTAATGCTTTCATACCCTGCCGATGAAGTAGGTAACCACCTTGTTTCATTGGATATGGTTGACGAAAAGGGCGTTAACCCTTATTCGGACGTTTTAAGCCTTGAAAAATACCGTGAGCTTTTCGGGTACGTAAAGCATCGCTTTACGGGTATGGATTACGTCAGCTATTACAAAGAGCTTATCGAAGGGCTTGGTTGTGAGTGCGAAATTATTTTTGCAAACAACCCTAAAGCCATTTTAAGCTACACCAAAAACGTGCTTTGCTGTGATATCCACACGCGCGAAAGAACAAAACGCATTCTTAAGAATGCGGGGGCTGAAATCGTTTACGGGCTTGACGATATCTTACGCCAAAGCGTAAACGGGTCTGGATATAACGAAAGCTATGGGCTTTTAGGCTCAAACAAGGCAACTGAAGACACGGTTAAGCTATTCCCAAGAAACTGCCAGCAAGTGGTTGACGCAATACACCAAAGGCTTTTTGAAATCACCGGTAAAAACGTTGAAGTTTTAGTTTACGGCGACGGCGCGTTTAAAGACCCGATTGGTAAAATTTGGGAGCTTGCCGACCCTGTAGTATCCCCTGCTTACACCAAGGGCTTATCGGGCACGCCAAACGAACTTAAGTTAAAATACCTTGCCGATAACGAATTTGCTAATTTATCGGGCGAAGAATTAAAGCAAGCAATCAAGGAAAAAATACACGAAAAGGACGATAACCTTGTTGGCAATATGGCGTCTGAAGGCACTACGCCAAGACAGCTTACAGACCTTATTGGTTCGCTTTGCGACCTAACCACGGGCTCTGGCGACAAGGGTACGCCTATCGTTCATATTCAAGGCTATTTTGACAATTACACCGCGGAATAGCAATAAAATGTAGCAAAAAGTCGGTCTATAAGCCGATTATCTAACAAAAACATAAATAATAATTAAAGGAATATATAAATGAAAAAGATTTTAGCACCAATACTTTCGGTTATAATTTTAGTTGGCGTAACGCTTGGGGCATTTTTCCTTCTCAAAGGGATACAAGATGACAAAACTTATAATTTATCAATCGGCGTGAGCGTAAGCGAGAATTTTGCAGATAAAAAAGTTTCACACACGGTTGCGGCTATCGTTACTAATAAAAAAGGTAAAATTGTTGCGTGCAGAATTGATACGCTTGACTACACCGCAAAGGTTGATGAAAACGGTGCACTTGTAATCACTAAACCGCAAACCAAGATGGAACTTGGCTCAAATTACGGCATGGGTGCTTTACCTAACTCTAAAGGCGAATGGGACGCGCAAGCAAAGCACTTTGAATCTTACGTCACGGGCATGACGCTTGAACAGGTTTTAGCAATTACCAACAATATGCAGTCCCCCGATGCACCTGCCGACCTTATTGCAGGCTGTACCATTTCAAGTTCCGTACCCGAATTTAAAAACGCAATCAAAAAAGCTTTTGACAATCAATATAAAACAAGCTTTATTACCGAAGGTACAATTAAGCTTGGCGTTGCAATTAGCCCTTCCGTTTCAAATGCAAGTGCCGAAGGTAATAACTTAATTGATATAAAGCACGGCTATAGCGCGATTGCTGAAGCAGAAGGCAAAATAGTTGGTGCTATTTTAGACGAAAGTGACAGCACCTTAAAGGTTGAAATTGAAAACAAGGTAATCACAGCCCTTTCTTGGAATGCTGGCAATAAAACACAAACCAAGCTCGAACTAGGCGACGACTACGGTATGGGGGACGTGGCAAGTGGTGAGTGGTATACCCAAGCACAAAACTATGCAAACACGACGCTTGGCAAAGCGACAACCGGGTTAACCGATTTACCAACCGAAAACGTAACGGGTTGCACCATTTATATGGGCGGTATGAAGCAAACCCTTTTAAAAGCGGCTTTAAACGTAAGATAATTCCCCTATGAAGTTTTTCAATTTGCTTAAAAAACTCATCTGTTTGCTTATCGTATTCACGCTTGTTTTTGCCACGGGCTGTAACAATAAAAACAAGGTAAAAAGCAGAACGTTTTACGCATTTTTTGATACCGTTTCAACCATATACTCTTACGGTAACGAAAGTCAGCAAAGCTTTAACGAAACAGCGTCTAAACTATTTGCGCTTTTAGAAGAATATCACAAGCTGTTTGACGCCTATTACGAATACGAAGGCATAAACAATATTGCAACCATAAATAAAAACGCAGGCAAAAGCCCAGTTTTGGTCGATAATCGACTTATAGACGCACTTTTGTATGCAAAGCAAATGTATTATACGACAAATCGCACGGTCAATATTGCAATGGGCTCGGTGCTAAAGCTTTGGCACGACGCCCGTGAAAGCGCGCTTTCAAACCCACAAAATGCAAGCTTACCCGACTGGGATTTACTGATGCAAAAAAGCGCGCACACCAATATTGAGCACCTTGTTATCGATAAGGAAAACAGCACGGTTTGGCTTGTTGATAAGGATATGTCTTTAGACGTTGGCGCAGTTTTAAAGGGCTACGCTGTGGAAATGCTTGGTAGATACCTTGAAGAAAACGGCGTTTCTTCTTACGTTTTAAACGTTGGCGGTAACATTAAAGCAATCGGTGCGAAGCCAAACGGCGACGGCTGGACAACGGGCATTACCAACCCGGACAAAAACGCAGACGGCTTTAGCGCGACTATAAACATTAAAAATACGTCGTGCGTGACAAGTGGCAGTTATGAACGCTATTTCACGGTTGACGGAATAAATTACCACCATATAATCAATCCGGAAACCCTTTACCCAGCCACCTATTTTACGTCGGTTACGGTTGTAACCCAAAACTCTGCCCTTGCAGACGCGCTTTCAACGGCGCTGTTTTGTATGAGCGAACAAGACGGACGTGCACTTTTACAAACCATTGAAGACCAAATAAGCGTTTTTTGGATTTACCCTGACGGCACAACCGCCGCCACCGACTCATTTTTCAGCCTTACGGCTTAAACCACACATAAGCACGATTATTTCCGTACGAAAACGGACTATAATAAACGTTGCGTTAAAACCAAAGGTTTAACGCACCAGCTACAAAAAACATTAATTTTTTAAGGTGTTATATGTTCTTTTCTAAATTTTTAGGGAACACGCACGTTCCCCATCACAAAAATACTGCAGATATGCCTGCCGTAAAAATGCCCCCACCAACGGAAGTCCTTTTACCAATGGCACAGCATATCGGCGCACCGGCAACCCCAATCGTTAAGGTGGGTGACGAAGTTAAAATCGGCCAAAAGATTGCCGAACAAACGGGCTTCGTTTCATCACCTATCCACGCAACCGTTTCAGGCAAGGTTTCAAAGATTGAAGACTACTTACGCCCCGACGGTAGCAAGGTCACAGCCGTAAGAATAGTTTCCGACGGTCAAATGCAGGTTTTAGAAGACCTTACCCCACCAACCGTTGAAAGCTTGGACGATTTACTAAACGCAGTTAAGGAATCGGGCCTTGTAGGGCTTGGTGGTGCAGGCTTTCCAACGGCAGTTAAGCTTGGCGCGTTGAAAAACGGCAAGGTGGACAAGATTGTCGTAAACGGTGCTGAATGCGAGCCTTATATCACGAGCGACACACGCACTATGCTTAACAACAAGCAACTTATCAAGCAAGCAGTCGAGTTTATTTTAAAGTTTGCACCGTCAGTTAACCAGTTTATCTTTGGCGTTGAAGCAAACAAACCAAACTGCATAAAAGAACTTAAAGAATTATTCTCAGGAAACGACAAAGTGGTCGTTAAAAAACTCCCTGCACGCTATCCACAGGGTGCTGAAAAGGTTTTAGTTTACAATACGACGGGGCTTGTTATCCCTGAAGGCAAACTCCCTGCCGACGTTGGCGCAATAGTTATCAACGTAACGAGCCTTGCAGTTTTAGCGTCTTACGTAACGACGGGTATGCCACTTGTTGAACGCGTTGTAACCGTTGACGGTAGCGCCGTTAAGTCGCCTAAAAATATTATCGCGCCGATTGGTACTTCACTTAACGAAATCCTTGAAGCAGCAGGTGGCTATAACGAGCCTATCGGTAAGGCTTTAATCGGTGGCCCAATGATGGGTAAATGCGCGGCGTCGTTAGACGAGCCTATTACTAAAACCACGGGCGCAGTGCTTTTGTTTACACAAAGCGATTCAAAAGAAGCCGAAGCAACCAACTGCATCCATTGCGGAAGATGCGTTTCAGCTTGTCCACTCGCGTTAAACCCCGTTAACTATTCAAAGGCTTTAAACTACGAATCGCGCGATGAAAAGTTAGCCATCCTTAAAAAAGAAAAAATTATGCTTTGTATGGAATGTGGTTGCTGTTCTTACGTATGTCCTGCAAAACGCCCACTCGTACAGAACAACGTTCTTGCAAAAGCGCAGTATAGAGCTTATTTAGCCGAGCAAAAGGCTAAAGAGCAAAAGTAGGTGTAATATGAAAAAATTAGTAGTATCGACATCACCACATATTAAAAGCCCGTTAACGACGCAAAACATTATGCTTGACGTTATTATCGCGCTTGCGCCAGCAACCGTAATGGCAATCGTGTTATTCGGTTTAAGGGCGTTACTTATCATAGGCGTTTGCGTTGTAACGGCAGTTGCTTCCGAATTTGTTTTTAACCTTATAAATAAGAAAAAACAAACGATTTTAGACCTTTCTGCTACGGTAACCGGCTTATTGCTTGCTTTAAACCTACCTGCAACTGCAACCGTTTGGCAATGTATTGTTGGTTCAATTTTTGCAATCATCGTCGTTAAATGCTTGTTCGGTGGGCTCGGCCACAACTTTGCAAACCCAGCAATCACGGCGCGTATTTTCTTATTACTTTCATTCTCAACCACAATCGCAGGTGGCACTAGCCCACAAATGGTTGACATCGTTGCAAGCGCAACGCCACTTGCAGCTATCAAGGACGGAAGCTTACACCAGTTACCGTCACTACTCGATATGTTTATCGGCTTACGCGGTGGCGCGATTGGTGAAGTTTGCTCACTTGCGCTCATCCTTGGCTATATCTACCTTGTTGTTAAAAAGGTTATCCACTTTGAAACGCCACTTATCTTCGTGGCAACGGTATTCTTACTATCCTTACTCATCAAGGGCGATATTACCATTGCTTTATACCAAGTTTTAGGCGGCGGCTTATTACTAGGCGCAATCTTTATGGCAACCGACTACGTAACAACACCGATAAATCGCCTTGGCAAAATGGTATTTGCGCTCGGCTGTGGTCTTATAACCGTACTTATCAGATTTTACGGCGACTACCCAGAAGGCGTTTCCTTCTCGATACTCCTTATGAACATTTTATCGCCGTATATCGAAAAACTTTGCAAAAAGAAAGCTTTTGGGGGTGCTAAAAATGACTAAAAACAAAATCGTACCAACAATAGTGCTAACGGTAATCTGTTTAGTCAGCGCGTTGCTTCTCGGCGTAATCAATATGGTTACCAAGGACGTAATCTTAAAAGCAGAATTAAAGGCTGCAACCGAAGCAATGCAAGAAGTCTTACCAGGCGCAACTTCCTTTGAAGAAGTTAATATCGAAGGCAAAAACTTACCTAAAGAAATCGTAAAGGCAAACAAGGCCGACAACGGTGGTTACGTTTTCCAAATCGAAGTTACGGGCTATAAGCCGGGCATCGTTATTATGGTTGGCGTAACGTCTGACGGCAAGATTGCCAAGATTACCAAGATTAAAACCATTAAAACGAGCGAAACCTGGGGCTTGGAGAAAAAGCTTGACGGCGAGTACAACGACGGCGATATTGGTTCAATCAACAAAAAGATTGAAGACGTTGCTATTGAAATGACTACTAAAGCTACTTCTCTTTCGTCAAAGGCTTACAAAACGGCGTTAAAGGCAGCGCTTGACGCTTACGGCATTTTATCAACTGAAGGGGGACAAAGCAATGGCTAAAAACAAAAAACTTGCAATCCTACTTCGCGGTATCATTGAAGAAAACCCAGTTTTAATTTTAGTGCTTGGTACTTGCCCGTCAATCGCAACGGCAACGTCACTGCAAAGCGCAGTTTCAATGGGTATTGCAGCAACAATCGTTTTAATTTGTTCAAACGTCGTTATTTCACTACTTAGAAAGGTTATCCCCGACACGGTTAGAATCCCTTGCTATATCGTCGTTATTGCAACCTTCGTTACGGCAGTCCAGTTATTGCTCCAAGCATTCTTGCCTGCAATTTACGAAATGTTAGGCGTATATTTAGCCCTTATCGTTGTTAACTGTATCATTTTAGGCCGTGCCGAAATGTTCGCAAGAAAGAACCCCGTTGGCGATTCTGCACTCGACGGGCTCGGTATGGGTTTAGGCTTTATTTTAGCGCTTATCGTAATCGCGCTCCCACGTGAGTTTTTAGGTAGCGGTAAGATTTGGGGCGTCGAGCTTGCATTTATGAAGGATATTAAAATCCCCGTTTTAGCAAGCCCTGCAGGTGGCTTCCTTGTGTACGGTATAGTAATTGCCGTTATGAATAAGCTCACCGAAAAGAAAGGTGGCGTTAAACGTAAATCATTTGACTGCGAAAGCTGTCCTTCAGCATCTATCTGCAAAAAGGCAGGCAAAGCAGAAGGCGCTTGCCAAGACACGCCAAACGCTTGCGCTAAAGAACAAACTGAAGCTTCCCCTTCAGCACAAAACCAAGCAACAGGGGGTAACGCATAATGAAAGAATTGATTTTAATCTTAATGGGCGGTGTGCTCATTAATAACTACGTTTTACAACAAACCATTGGTATCTGCCCTTTCTTGGGCGTTTCCAAAAAGACCAACCAAGCAGTTGGTATGGGTATTGCAGTAACCTTCGTTATGCTCTTTGCAACCCTTGCAACCTACCCTATCTATAACTTTATTTTAGCACCGTTCAAGCTTGAATATTTGCAAATTATCGTGTTCATTTTGGTAATTGCAGCGCTTGTACAGTTCGTTGAAATCGTACTCAAAAAGTTTATTCCGTCATTACACAAATCACTTGGCGTTTACTTGCCACTCATCACCACGAACTGCGCGGTTTTAGGCGTTGTTTTAAATAACGTAACCGACGGCTTTAACTTTGTTGAGTCAATGGTTTCTTCACTCGGCGTTGGCCTTGGCTTCTTATTAAGTATGGTTCTATTCGCAGGCGTACGCTCACGTATGGAAAACATTCCTGCGCCAAAATGCTTTAAGGGTGTACCAATCACGCTTATCGCCGCTTCCGTCGTTGCTATGGCCTTTATCGGCTTTGGTGGCGTTGTTGAAAACCTTATCGGTTAAGGGGGATTATTATGGGTGAAATTTTAATTCCTGTTATAGTTTTATCAGTTATTGCTATCGTTTGCGCAGTTATTTTAACGCTTTCGGCAGTATTCTTCTCCGTTCCAACCGATGAAACAACCGAGAAAATCCGTGATTGTCTTCCGGGCGCTAACTGTGGTGCTTGTGGGTATTCAGGCTGTGACGGCTATGCTAGCGCATTGGGTGCTAAAACCGAAACGCGCACCAACCTTTGTATCCCCGGCGCAGATAAAACTGCAAAAGAAATCTCTACAATCTTGGGTGTTGAAGCCGAAGACGTCGTTGAAAAAATCGCGCACGTTGGTTGTGGTGGCACTTGCAATATCGTTCAAAAACGCTTTGATTACCAGGGGCATAAGTCCTGCTTAACGGCAAACCTTAACTACTCTGGCGATAGGCTTTGTACTTACGCCTGCTTAGGCTACGGCGACTGCGCTAAAGTTTGCCCACAAAACGCTATCGACATCGTTGACGGCATTGCTAAAGTAAACGTTAGTAAATGTATCGGCTGTGGTATTTGCGCTAAAGCCTGCCCTAACCATATTATCCACATCATCAACCAAACTTCAAAGGTTACCGTAAACTGCTCCAACCACGAAAAGGGCGCAGTTACGCGTAAGGCGTGCACCGTTGGGTGTATTGCGTGTGGTAAGTGCGTTAAAACCTGCCCTAAAGGCGCAATCAGTATCGTTGACAACCTTGCTACTATCGATTACGAAAAATGCACCGGCTGTGGCGCTTGCGTTGAAGCCTGCCCTGTTAAATGTATCCACCCTGTCGTTATCGACTGCGGTAAATAATTTATAACTTTAACAATTAAAAATAATTTTAAAGGAGATATTATCATGTTTATTAAAAAGCATAAAGCCGACCTAATATTGATAATATCTCTTTTAATTATTGCCGTAACGCTTATTTTTGTAGTTAATTGCACAAAAAAAACGGGCGCGCAGGTTGACGTGGAAATCGACGGCAAATACGTAACCAGCTATTCCCTTGCAAATGACGGCGAGTGGGTTTTAAACGGTGGAACTAATATTTTGGTTATCAAAGACGGTTATGCCTATCTGTCTTACGCCGATTGCCCCGACCACACCTGCGTAAAAACCGGTAAAATAAAGTACGCGGGCCAAAGCATAATTTGCTTGCCTAATAAAGTGGCAATCATCGTGCGCGCAAAGAATAGTGGCGTTGACCTTGTGTCTTAAGGGGGCTAAAAATGAGTAAATCTAAAAAAATAACCACCCTTGCAATTTTGGTTACGCTCGCGCTTATGCTTTCCTTTGTGGAAAGCCAAATACCACCTATCGTGCCTATACCCGGCATAAAAATAGGGCTGACAAACGTAATTATCCTGTTCGTTTTGTATAAGTTTGGCATAAAGGAAGCCTGCTTTGTATCGGTTATCCGTGTTGGGCTTGTGGCGCTACTATTTGGTAACTTACAGAGTATGTTGTTTTCGCTGTCGGGCGCAACGCTTTCTATTGTGGGTATGGCACTACTAAAACAAGTACCTAAATTTTCCCTGATAGGCGTAAGCGTAGTGGGCGCTGTTTGCCATAATATCGGTCAAATCATAATGGCGTGTATTATTATGGAAACGAATATTATCGTCTATTATTTGCCCTTTTTACTCGTTTCAGGAACTTTAACGGGCGTGGTTATCGGCATCGTCGGTGGCCTTGTTGTAAAAAGATTTGAAAAAAATAGCAAAAAGTGACCTATAGGCCACTTTTTTTAATGAATAATGAAGAATGAATAGTGAATAATTAA
>JAZTYT010000022.1:0-3746 GCA_045637045.1 Christensenellaceae bacterium
AGCTTGCTTGCACGGATTTGCATTTTTATGAAGCTATTATTTAAACGCTACGCGTTTAAAACAACGTTTTTGTATAATTTAACTGTTTAACGGGTCTATAAAAATTGGTAAAGACGATGGGTAGAAGGTGGAAATTGCAAAGGCTAAAAATAGCAAAAGTAGGCCTATAAGCCCGCAAACGCCACTTTTTGGGTTTGTTTTTGGGGTTTTAAGCAGTTTGTAGCTTATTAAACTATTCACAAAAGAAGCTATATAAAAAATTAAAATATCAACGTAAAAAGGCGATTTACCTATTGCGCCGTTGTAGGTGTAAAAAAGCAAAGGGATAGTTAGGGTTGCAACAAGTGTTGCGATAAACTTTACGTTAAAAAAGCCTTTAACCTTTTTATATAAAGTTAAGCTTTCGATTATTGCAAAGATAAAGCAGGGCATAAAAAGTATTTTCATATGCTCCCAAGTAGATTCGTTTACGGCTGATATGGGCGCGAAAATTAAAAGGTTGGTAAGCTCAAACAAAAAGTGTAATAGCGTGCCCAAGGTTGAAACGAAAACAAACTCAATAAAGCACCACCACAGGGTTTTATTTTTCATAAAATTTAAGTCCTAAAAATATCTTATGCGCGTAAACGGTTCATTATAATAATATTAGTTTTTATATTGCTTGTAATTTATTTTAAAGTATGTTATACTATCTAAAAATAAAACTAAAAAAGCAAGTGGTAAAAGTGGAGTCTGAAAACGTTAAATTTGAAAAACAAGACCAAAAGTCTTTATATAGGTCGATTATCAAACAAAATTCGACAAATTATGACACTGAAAACGGCGCGCAACCTGATAAAAACAACGCGTTTTTAAGGTGTTTTAAGAGTGTTTTGGGGTTTATAAACAAACACCGTAGATATTTAGTAAGCGCCCTTATAATAGTGGCGACCTTTTTTTGTGTTTTGTTTTGCCATAGCGTTTATCCGTTTGGTGAAATTTCCATCTCTAACTACGACCTGCTTGCCCAAATTTGCCCCTTTATTGAACACCTTTTTGACGTTTTAGACGGGCGCGCGAGCTTGTTTTATACTACGGCAATCGCTGGTGGGGCTGACGTTTTTGGTACTATCGCGTACTGTTTGATCAGTCCGTTTACCTGGGTGTTTTTATTGTTTGGCAGGGGTAATTGCTACTATGCCACTTCAATAGTTATACCGTTAAAGCTGGTTGCAATTTGCTTTTCAGCCCTTTACTTTATTTCAAAGCACCATAAAAAGCTTAACGACCATATTGCTATTACCGTTGCAATTTTATATGCCTTCTGTGGGTACACCTTCGTTTCAAATACCTACGTAAATTGGCTTGATTTTTTAATCTATATGCCATTTGTGGTTAGTGGCTTTAAAAAGCTGATAACTGACGGCAAAATTTTGCACTTTTCAATAAGCTACGCGCTAATGATTTACACTTGCTTTTCAATAGCTTGCTTTGCCCTTTTAATTGTTTATTTGATTGCCGTCGCTTACGTTTTGTTGGTAGTTGAAGACAATAAAAAGCAGGTTTTAACAAAGCTTTGCTTGGCGTTTGTGTTATCGGTTGGGCTGGCGCTACCAATTATGCTACCTGCGTTTATGGCGTATATCCGTTCAGGGCGTAATACGGGGCTATTCGAAAACATAAATAACCCACTTGAAACCAACCACCTTTACCGTAAATTAACCTATATTTTTTCAGACTGCTTGTTCCTGTTTTTATCGGCAGTATATTTCATAAAAAATGGCGTTAAAAGACCTATAGACAGGTTTTTAGCCATAACTGGCGCGCTTATTTTCGCGCCTGTATTGATTGACGAGTGCTGTAATTTGTTAAACGCAGGCTCGTATATGAGTTACGCTTTAAGGTTTGGTTTTTTAAACGCATTTTATATGCTTTATTTGTCGTTAAAGGTTTTAGACGGCTTTGAAAAGACCGAAACTACCACAAAACGCAACTTGATTTTCGGCAGTATTTTATCCATTTTGTGCGTCGTTTGTATGGGCTTGATGATTTACGTCATCAACGATAGGGTGCAAAACGGTACTTATGATTTTACTTCTAAATTCGCCCACTCTGAAGGTGGTTTGGAAACGATAATTATAATTGCGTGCGCCATATTCGTAGTCCTTACCGTTGCCACCTTGTTTTATAGGTTTAAGCTTGTTTCACGCGCGCTTGTTTGCGTTATATTAACGTCGGTTTTTGCAACCCAGTTCGCGCTCTATAACGTAAGTCTTGTTAACGGCAACACCTTTAATCCGTTACGCTACGACCAGTACAACCAAATTGTAAACGCAATAAAAACCAACGGTGAAGACCAAAACGAATATTACCGTATAAAAGACACGGCTGACGCTCTTACTGCTTGCGCACCACTTACAACGCACACTAATTCCTTTAGTGTGTTCTCATCGGTTATCGACGCTCAAAACTTTGTTACAACCGACTTTTTCGGATATATGGGCAACGGCGTAAACACAATGAAAAGCGCAAGGGGTATGTTCTTTGGCGATATCTTGCTCGGCTATAAATATTACTACCACCACTACGACGGTGGCGCGCTGACTAAAAACGACAGCTATATCTCAAAGCCTTACGTTGAGCTTTTAGATTACGCGCAAATGGAAAATTTCACGGGATTTATAAATAACGCTGCTTTTCCAACGGCATTTTTGGTAAGCGGTGAGTCGCTTGACTTTACGGGGCTAACCAAAGCCGAACAGCTTAACGCGCTTTACACCTATCTTGGTGGGCAGGGCGACTTTTTATACGCTTATACTTTTAAGGAAAGCGAAGTCATCCACAACGAGCACGATAGTAGCTTTACCTTAAAGGTAAGACTGCGCGAAGAAGGGCATTGGTACGTTGAAAGTAAACTCCCTGATGAGTTTGACGTGCATTATTGCGCTTACACCACAAACTTCACCAAGGAAAACGCCCAAAAGGTTGACGGCACTATTGAGCTTGCTTACCATATTGGAAACAACAACTATTATTCGGTAACCGTTAAAGACTACAACAACAAGCTTACAAAGCAGGACGTTTTGGAATATTTTTCGCCAATGTGCGCAAGTGTTTATAAGGTTTACGAGCCAAAAGACGGCGACACGGAGCTTTATGATATCGTAATGCAAAACAAGGTGGATATGCAAATTGTAAACGGTAACAAGTTTGTTATAAACGCCACCGCAACCGAAGAATTTAGCAACCTGTTTTTAAGCTACGTTGCCCTTGACGGCTTTACCGTTTACGTTAACGGCAAACAAGTAGAATTTGCTAAAAACGACTTATCACTTATGTCCGTGCCACTTGAAATTGGCGAAAATCAGGTTGTTATAAAGTACCGTACGCCATACCTAAAATATATCGTTTACGGGCTTATAGGGGCACTTTTGATTAGTTTTGCAGTATATTTAATCACTAAAAAGGCTAAAATTTTAAAAACCTTTGAAGGCATAATTTATCCTACTGCATTTGTATTGGCGTTTATAGTTTTAGGGTTTTTCTTTATCTATCCAACGTCGGTATTTTTGGTTAAGCTTGTAAAACTTTTGAAAGTCGGAGGCCAAGCGGTCTTAGGAAGACAACATCATTTTTCAACTCCTTGGCTCACAGAACGACATGGCTACGATCCGACTTTACTGCATTTGTATTGGCGTTTATAGTTTTAGGGTTTTTCTTTATCTATCCAACGTCGGTATTTTTGGTTAAGCTTGTAAAACTTTTGA
>JAZTYT010000023.1:0-11300 GCA_045637045.1 Christensenellaceae bacterium
GCTATAAGCCCGTTATTAACATTAAAACCGTTAATTTTTTAAGCGTTTTTAAATAAAACGCCAACTTGATTATGGAATTTTCAAAACTAGCTGAAAGCGTTTTTGAGTCTTTGACGTTATCAATTTCAGCCAAAGCAAAGCAACTTATTAAAGAAGGTAAGTCCGTTATCGCCTTTACCGCAGGCGAGCCTGATTTCGACACGCCTGACTTCGTTAAAAAAAGCGCGATAAAGGCCATTGAAGAAGGCTACACCAAATACACTTCCACCGTTGGTATTTTAGAGTTAAGACAGGCAATTTGCGATAAGCTTCAAAGGGACAACGGCTTAACCTATGCGCCCGATGAGATAATAGTTTCCACAGGCGCAAAAACGAGTATTTACCACGTTTTGCTTGCTATTTTAAACCCTGGTGACGAAGTTATTTTGGGCGCGCCGTATTGGCTTACCTATCCGGAACAGATTACCATTGTGCGTGGCGTACCCGTTATCGTTGACACTACGGATACCAACTACAAGCTAACCAAAAGCCTTTTACAAAGCGCGCTAACACCCAAAACCAAGGCGATTATTTTAAACTCGCCAAACAACCCAACGGGTACGATGTACACGGCTGAAGAGCTTAAAGACATTGCTGATTTCGCAATCGAAAACGACTTATTAGTCGTTTCCGATGAGATTTACGAAAAATTATCCTACGATAAACCACACGTATCAATCGCGTCTTTATCTCAAGAAATTAAAAGTAGAACGATCGTAATAAACGGCGTAAGCAAGGCTTATTCAATGACAGGCTGGCGTATCGGCTACGCTGCGGCTGATAAAAAAATCATCAAAAAGATGTCAACTATGCAAAGCCATATTACCAGTAACGCCTGTTCAATTTCCCAGCACGCGGCCTTATCGGCACTGGTTTACGGTGACCAATTTACCAAAGACGCCAAAGCAATTTTTTCAGCGCGTAGACTGTTAATGCTTGAATTTTTCAAGAGTTTAAAGGACGTAACCTTCCCACAACCCGACGGCGCGTTTTATATGTTTTTGAACGTTTCAAACTATTACGGCACTACTTATAAAGGCCGAAAAATTGACGGAAGTATGACCTTTGCCGATTGTCTTTTAGACCACGGCGTTGCAGTTATACCGGGTTTGCCGTTTGGCGATGACAACTCAATCAGGCTATCGTACGCAGTGTCTGAAAAGGACATTTTAGAAGGATTTATTCGCATAAAAGACTTTTTATCACAGCTTTCACACTAAAAATTAACCTTGTGATGATAAAATAATTTCAAGTTCGCATAAAATTTTGCAAAAACCCTTGAAATTGTCGTTAAAATAGGTTATTATATAAGCATAAAATAAATATTACAAAAAACCTTTGGAGGGATATTAACATGATTCAACTTATTTGCGGTCCAAAAGGAACGGGCAAAACTAAAATTATTTTTGAAAAATTAAACCAAACAGCAGAGACCGCAAAAGGCGACATCGTTTTCATTACTGATAAAAGAGTATCAACCGTAGGTGTTAACTTTAAAGTTCGTTGCCTTTGCTCTGAAGAGTTTGCCGTTAGCGAACTCAATCAATTCACAGGCTTTGTTAAAGGCCTTTTAGCAGGCAATGCTGATATCGAATATTTATATATCGACGGTATTTGCCGTATCATCGGCTGGGAAGCGGAAACTTTAAACACCTTTATCAGCGTGATTGAAAATTTACAAAAGGAATATGGCTTCAAGGCCGTGTTGACAATCAGCGTTAATAAAGAAGAGCTTTCTGAACAAGCAAGCAAATACGCAGTTTAATTTTGTTTTTTTAGCCGCAAAAACCTTGCGGCTAACTTAATATTTGATAGATTTTGCCTATAAGGCTTAAGGCAAGGTTTTAGTTTGAGGTTTTTTATGGAAAAAAAGGTTATGTTTAGCGCCGTTCAGCCAAGTGGTATCCCCACGATAGGTAACTATATAGGTGCTATTAAAAATTGGGTACAATTCCAAGACGAATACGACTGTATCTATTCACTTGCCGATTTACATACGCTTACCGTTAAGCAAGTGCCGGCAGAACTACGCGCGCGCAGTTACGAATTGCTCGCACTTTATTTGGCGTGTGGTTTAGACCCTGAAAAGAGCGTTATTTTTGCTCAATCACACGTATCCCAGCACGCCGAACTTACTTGGGTATTAAACACCTTAACTTACCCGGGCGAGCTTGCGCGTATGACACAGTTTAAGGATAAATCAGCCCACCATGCTGAAAACGTAAATATGGGGCTTATGGATTACCCTGTTTTAATGGCGTCGGATATTTTGCTTTACGGTACTGATTTTGTTCCAATCGGTGCAGACCAAAAGCAACACCTTGAAATCACGCGCGATTTGGCTATTAGGTTCAACAACCGTTATAGCCCGACCTTCGTTGTGCCAGAACCGTTAATCCCAAAGATGGGCGCAAGAATTATGAGCTTGCAAGACCCAACTAAAAAGATGTCAAAGTCTGACGAAAACCCAAACGCTTATATATCGATGACCGACACGCACGACGATATTATCCGTAAGTTCAAGCGCGCCGTAACCGATAGCGATTCAAAGGTTAAATACGACGTCGAAAATAAGCCTGGTATTTCAAACCTACTCACAATTTACAGCGTGTTTACAGGCAAGACCATTGAAGAAGCTGAACGCGAATTTGAAGGCAAGGGCTATGGCGACTTTAAGCTTGCAGTAGGTCAGGCAGTTTCTAACGTTTTAGGCCCTATTAACGAAAGAAAGAACGCGCTTTTAAAGGACAAAGCTTATCTTAACAAGGTTTTATCGGAAGGTAAGCAAAAGGCTGAATATTTAGCGCGCAAAACCTTAAATAAGGTTTATAAAAAGATTGGTTTAATTCAATTATAATCAAAATTATTTTGGAAGGTTAGTGTAAATGTTTGGTTACGTAAAGCCAGATGAACCGTATTTATATAAAAAGGACGACGTTTTGTATCGCGCAATGTATTGCGGGCTTTGTAAGTCAATTGGCGCAACTTGTGGCCAAATGGCAAGGTTTTCCTTAACCTATGACGTTGCTTTTTTATCGGTTTTTGCACATAATCTTATTGGGCGCGACGTAACCATCAAGCGTAGCCATTGCGTTATTCACCCGATAACAAAGCGCCCCATTGCAAAGCGTGACGACTTAACGGACGACCTTGCCGCACTTAATTTGATTTTGGCAAAGCATAAAATAAGCGACGACCGAATTGACAGTAAGCGTGGCGCTTTAAAGGACTTAGTTTTTAGGCGTGGTTATAAAAAAGCTAAAAAACGTTTGCCTGAAGTTGAGAAGATAGTTGCAACGCGTTACAAAGAGCTACGAGAGCTTGAAATGGCCGATAACGGGCTTATAGACCAGGTTTCTGAAGTTTTCAGCTTAATGCTTGCCGAGATATCCGACCAAATTTTTAAGGAATATAAAACCCTTAATACCTATAAGGTTTTCTTTTATTTAGGCAAGTGGATATACGTTATTGACGCCCTTGACGACTATAATAAGGATTATAAAAGTGGCGAATACAACCCACTCGTTAAGCGTTTTAACGCGCCAAGCTTAAAGGCATTGCTTGAACAACACGGGCAGGATATCGACTTTATGCTCGGTGACATCTTTACAAACGTATCTGAAAATTTAGAGCAAATCAAGTTTAAGTTTAACGCTGACTTGGTTAAAAATATTTTAGTGCGTGGCTTACCTGCTAAAACCAAGCAGGTTTTGGAAAGCCACTTAAAAAAACAAGGTAAAAACAATGATAAATGAGTATTATAAAATTTTAGGCGTTACCGAATACGCAACAGACCGTGAAATTTCAGAAGCCTATTTTGCTTTGCGTAAAAAATATCTTGAAGAAAGATTTTCCGAAGGCGATAAGGGTAACGAAGCCGCTAAAAAGCTTACCGAAATCGATAACGCTTACGATGAAATCAAGCGTTATCGCCGTGAACACAGTGGCGAAAACCAGTCTTATTCAGCTTATAAAGACGTTGACGAAGCATTAAAGGCAAACGACTTGCAAAAAGCCCAGCTTTTATTGGACGGCTTTGACGAAAGAAGCGCTGAATGGCACTACTTACAGTCGGTTGTTTTTTATAAAAAGGACTGGATAAACGAATGTAAAAAACAGCTTGAGATTGCAATGAATCTTGAGCCTGAAAACGCAAAATATAAACAAACCTATGATAGGCTGGTAAACAAAATCAACTCTCATCAAAGCTTTACCCAAGGTCAGGGCGCGCCTAAAAACGGCAAGCCGACAGGCGATTTTAACGAACCGCAAATGGGTGGGGATAGCTGTGGCGAATTTTGTTGCCGTATGGCAATTTGCAATATTTGTTTAAACTGTCTTTGCAACTGCAGGTAATTTAGTTTTTTATGAAGCTTTCAAAAATGGTTGCGCTATCAAGCCTGGTTAGTGCTTTTTGCGCCGTGCTTTTATATTTGGGCGCGCTGTTTCCAACGCTTAGTTTAAGCTGTATATTTTTAGCGAGCGTAACTATTATGCTCCCACTAACAAAAAAGGGGTATAGGGGCGCTATTTTAGCAGTTATTGCAAGCTCGTTACTATCCTTTTTGCTTGCAGCTTTTTCGTTTGAAACGTCATTGCCATTTTTCCTTTTCTTTGGCTTCCACCCAATAATCAATAGCTTGCAAAAGGAAAAAAAGCTTAACAAAATAGTAATGTTTTTAATTAAGGACGTTTGGTGCGTAGGCGCGCTGTTTGCTTGCTATTACCTGACCGAAATGTTCATGACTGAAAACGAATTTTTCCACAAATATATGCCTTACATATTAAGCATTGGTGGAACACTTTTCTTTATCGTTTACGATTATATGATGTTTTATTTCCAAAACGCAGTCAATAGGGTTGCGCAAAGAATAAAACTTTAGGATACCTATGAAGAAAAACGATTTAATTTTAGCAACCTGTGATTCGTCGGGTTATAACGGCGAAGGAATATTTCATTACGACGGCACGACAATCTTCGTGCCTTATGTTTTACGTGGCGAAGTTTGTGAAATTCGCGTTCTAAAGGTCAAGGGGAGCATTGCATTTGGTAAGATTGAAAGGCTGATTACTCCGTCAAAAGAGCGCGTTACGCCTAAATGCGCAGTATTTAATAAGTGTGGTGGCTGTATGCTTCAACACGCTTCTTCTGTTGCGCAGGACCAAATTAAAACCCAAACCGTAACAAACTGCTTTAAAAAGATCGCTGGGATTGACGTTAATATTGATAAGGTTGTAAGCGGTGATAACGCATACCATTATCGCAACAAGCTTCAACTACCAATCCGTAGCGTAAAAGGTCAGGTGAAAATCGGGTTTTTCCGTGAAGGCACGCACGACGTCGTTGAGATTGATTCTTGCCCAATCCACCCCGAATGGTCGAGCGAGCTTATTTCAATTTTAAAAGACTTTATTGCAAAAAATAACGTTTCTTGTTACGATGACGAGAGCAAAAAAGGGCTGTTAAGACATATCGTTGCGCGTGAAATTGACGGAGAATTTATCTTTACACTCGTTATAAACGGTGATACGTTTAAGGGCGTTAACGGGCTTATAGACCGACTTTTAGAGAAATTTGATAACTTTTCGTTCTACATAAACGTAAACAAAACAGATGCAAACGTAATTTTAGGAGACACCTTTAAGCTTGTTTATGGCAAGGGCTATATTGACGTTAAAGAATTCGGCGTAAAATATCAAATCGGACCGCAGTCCTTTGTGCAGGTTAATAATCAAGTTAAAAAAATGCTTTACTCTCACGTATTATCGTGCGTAGATATTGATAGCGACACTTTGGTAATCGACGGTTACAGTGGCGCAGGCGTATTAACTGCAATGCTTGCCCAAAAGGCTAAAAAAGTTGTCGGCGTTGAAATTATAAAAGAAGCCGTTGACTCGGCAAACGGTTTAGCTAAAGCCAACGGCTTAACCGATAAAATGCAAAATATTTGTGCGCCTTGTGAAAGCGTTTTGCCCGATATAATAAAAAATGCCCGTAAGGACGGGAATAAGGTAGTCGTAGTATTAGACCCACCAAGAAAGGGCGTTGATAAAGAAATCTTACTTGCGTTAAAAGAAAATTTAGTTGACGCAATAATTTACGTTGCGTGTAGCCCACAAAGTTTAGCAAGAGATATTGGTATCCTGCTTGGTAAGGTCAACCCACAAAATGGTACGATAACCGACCTATTGCCCGACTTTTATCAAGATTACGCAATTAAAAGCACCGTTTTGTTTAATATGTTCCCGCAAACCAAGCATGTTGAATCTGTCGTTTGTCTCAAACGTCAGATTCAACAATGAATTGCCGATGGCATGAATTGCGCTAACGCGCATGAATTGACCTTCGGTCATGAATTGCCCTGCGGGGCAAGAAGGAAAAGGCACTATCGACACTTGTTGCCAAAGGCAACATATCGAATTTCGAGCGAAACTCGAAACTTCAATTTACAGCTGTTTGGTATAACATATCGAAGAAAAAGGATATTTGGAGTAAGATGAAAATTTTTTCTGAAAAAGCATTGCAATCCCTTAATGGTTATTATGTATATGCGCTTATTGACCCAAGAACGGATAAGGTATTCTATATAGGCAAAGGTGTTGGAAATAGAGTTTTCAATCATGAAGTTGAAAGTAACAAATCTCCCGATTCTGAAAAGATTAAATTGCAAACGATAAGTTCTATCAAAAATGCAGGTTTAGACGTAAAAAGAGTGATCGTCAACTGGGGATTGACCGAAAGTGAAGCATTTGCAGCCGAAGCATCTCTAATCAATCTTTTGAATTTCACCTCCGATATAAAGCTTTCAAATATTGTTGCAGGGCATCATGTGCATGAAAGCCTTACTGTTGAAGATTTTGAACTTCGATTTGGTGCAGAGCATTTGAAGGAAGAAGATATAAAGCATAATATCCTTGTAATCAAAATTAACCGTCTTTTTCATTGGAATATGACTCAAAAAGAGTTGTACGATGCAACAAGAGGAATTTGGAAAGTTTCAATCAGTAGAGTTCGAAGAGAAATAGACTATGTTTTTGCAGTATACAACCAATTGGTAGTTGCTGTTTATAAACCTGATGAGTGGCATTATGTTCGTGATATGATAGATGTTCCTCGTCCGCATGAATTCAAAAACGGCATTGATGAGAATAGTGCAGCAAGGGTCTACTTTATCAGTAAAAATCACGAATCATTGGATGAAAGCCAACAATTTTATCTGCACAAATCTATTGCTGAATTAAAAGTAAATCAATTGGCGCAAAATCCCGTTACATACTTAATACCAAAACGAGAATTGAAATTGTTATCCACAGAAAGTATTCCCGTATCTCAAAGTGATAATGAAAATAATATTTATGAAGAACCAAATTTTGATTACGTGATAATCAAGACAACTCCAAAAAGAGTGGCGGAGTGTGGTGGCGATTTGTATGAAGCTACTCGCTTTGCTTGGAGAGCAGGAAAAAGAATACGTAACTACAAATACGTTATTTCGGTTATTGATAAGATTGTTAAGGCTGTATATGTGGTTGACGATTGGCAGATGGTTACAAGCGGTGATTGTGAGGGAAGATACGAATTCTTTGGCAAACCTGCGACAGATCCAGTTATTGACAAACTAATTGACAAGATCATTCCTGAGAAATACCGGAAACAGGGTATGGCATCGCCTGTAGTTTATAAAAAGTGAGACTTTAAGGTATTACCACCCCTGTTTTTTGACCATTTTGAGACCTTTTGGAGTCTTGTCCCACGTCCAAAGTGTCATATATTTGAATAAAAAGGATTAGTTTATGAAACTTGTTTATATTATCGGTAGCGGCGCTGTTGGAAAAATGACCGTCGGGCAGGAGCTATGCAAGATAACCGACTTAAAATTATTCCATAACCATATGATGATTGAGCCCGTGCTTGAAATTTTTGGCGAGTTTAACGGTGACGTAATTGCTAAACTGCGCGAAGTTATCTTTAACGAGTTTGCAAAGTCAAATAAATACGGCTTGATTTTCACTTACCTTTGGGCTTTTGATATGCCGTCCGATTGGGAGTATATTAGCAGTGTAACCAAGCTTTTTGAAGGTTACGACGCTGAAGTTTATTACGTAGAGCTTGTTGCTGATAAAGAAGTCAGGCTTGAACGAAACAAAACCGAAAACAGGCTGTTACACAAGGCGTCAAAGCGCGATATTGAAGCTTCAAACCAAAGGCTTTTAAACGAAGAGCGATACCGTACGGTAAGCTTTGACGGGGAAATTCCATTTAAAAACTATATTAAAATTGACAACACGCACCTTTCGGCTGAAGAAACAGCTAAAATGATTAAAGATAAATTCAATTTATAAGGGGGACGCTATGCAACGTAAACTATCACCGGGTAAGCTTTTAGACTCAAACGGCAACCTTTTTGAAGCAGGGTATGCAACCGAGCTCGTCAAAGAATATTCGCGCAAGGATATCAAGGCGGGTAAGCTTCGCATCAAAGAGTGGGATTATTATCTTATCAGCGACGGCAAAAGGGCAGTTGCGTTGACGCTTGACGACAATAGTTATATGTCAATGGCGTCGGTTAGTTTTTTAGATTTTGAAAAGCCAGGCTACACCACCAAAAGCGAGATTAAGTTTTTCAGCCTTGGTAAGCTTAACTTCCCGTCAAGCTACCACGTGGGCGATATCAACTATGAAAGCAAAAACGTAAAGGGTAGCTTTATAAAAGACGGTGACAAGCGTATTTTAAGGTTCTGGTACAAAAATTTTGACGCACCAAAAACAAACGGCGATTTAGCTTGTGAGTTCATTTTGACCGATGAGCCACAGGACAAAATGGTCATCGCCACCCCGTTTAACAAAAAAGGGCATTTTTATTACAACGCAAAAATAAACTGTATGCGCGCCGAAGGTTTTTGCAATATTGGTGGCGAAACCTACAGCTTTTCAAAGGAAAACACCTTGGCTACCCTTGACTGGGGGCGTGGGGTGTGGACTTATAAAAACGAATGGTATTGGGGTAGCTTACAATGCCTTTTGGACGATGATAAAACCTTTGGTTTTAACATTGGCTACGGGTTTGGCGATACGTCGTCCGCATCGGAAAATATGATTTTTTACGACGGCATTGCGCATAAGTTAGAAGACGTAAGCTTTAATATCCCCAAAAAGGAAAACGGCAAGGGCTTTGACTACTTAAAGGATTGGACGTTTACTGATAATTTAGGTAGATTCAATTTAACCTTTAAGCCAATTATCGACAGATACGACAATACCGAGCTTATTATTTTAGGCAGTTGCCAGCACCAAGTGTTTGGGCTTTTAAGTGGCACGGTTGTATTAGACGACGGCACGAAAGTTGAATTTAAGGATAAATTAGGCTTTGCCGAACACGTTAAAAATAAATGGTAATTTTGCCGATAATAATAATTTGCAATCATTGATATTCGCATTAAAAAGTGCTAATAATAATGATTTGCAATCATTGATATTCGCACTTAAAAAGTGCTAATAATCGACCTATAGAAGGACTTTTTTACAAAAAACGCTATGAAAATACAAATTATTGGATATGCTGGGAGTGGGAAATCCACGTTGGCAAGGCGTTTAGGCGAAATACTTAACGCACCCGTTTTACACCTTGACAGCGTGCAATTTTACGGCGACTGGCAAGAAAGGTCGGTGGATGAAAAAACCAAAATCGTTAAAAATTTTTTATCCGAGAACGATTCGTGGGTAATTGACGGAAACTACACGATTGTTTGTCCCGAGCGCTTTTACCAAAGTGATATTACCATATTTTTAAATTACAACCGTTTTTACTGCTACAAAAAAGCGCGCCAAAGATACCTTACGCACAAGGGTAGATGCCGTGAAGACCTACCTTGTATCGAGCGCTTTGACCTTACCTTTAAGTATTGGATTTTATTTAAAGGTAGGACAAAAGCAAAGCGTAATCGTCACTTTGAAAACTTGAATAAAACGCACGGCAAAAAGGTAATAATTAAAAACGTAAAGCAATTAGACAAATTCTTAAAAGAGAACTTTACATAAGCAAAAGTCGGCCTATAAGCCCGTTAAATCAAGTTTTTGACTAAATTTAATTGGTTTTTAAGCCGACTTTAACGTTAATTTTTAAAAGCATAAAAGCAAAAAGCAAGGCATACACTACTTGTACAGGCAAATTTTAACAGGGTTTATATAGTTTATGAATAAACTAAATATTAAAAATACCTGCTAAAACGTTTGAAATAATTTATCAAGTATTGTAAAATAGGAGTTGCCATTGAACGCTTACGCTTTATTCCAGCAAAATTTACCACAAATTGACGCGCGCCCCAATTACTTAATCGCACCGCATACGACCTTTAAGGTTGGTGGCACTTGCGACGTTGCAGTTTTTCCAAAAACTATTGACGAGCTTAAATTGTCCGTTGATTTTTTATCAAGAAATATGCCCTATGCTGTAATAGGTAAGGGCTCTAACGTGCTCGTTTCAGATAAAGGCTTTATAGGTGGCGTGATTTTCACCACAAAGCTTAACAAAATTCAGCTAAAAAGCAACGTTTTGGTTGCTGAAGCAGGCGCTAAAGTTTACGACGTTTTCAAGACTGCCGTTTCAAACAATTTAAGTGGTTTAGAGTTTGCCGTGGGTATCCCGGGCACTATCGGTGGGCTGGTTGCGATGAACGGTGGTTGCTTTAACAAAAGCGTTTCAGACGTCGTTTGCTACGTTATCGCAGACGGTGGCGTTTACAACAAAAAGAACTGTGATTTTAATTACCGTTACAGCCGTTTTTTAGACGGCGAAATCATCCACGCCGTTGCACTTAAATTAAAGGTTAGCGAAGAAGACGTTATCGCGCAAAAAATCGAGCGTTTTACAAAAACCCGTTCAAAAAATCAGCCAAAGGGTAACAGCGCTGGCAGTATTTTCTTAAACCAAGGCTATTTTGCAGGTAAGATTATCGACCAGGCAGGGCTAAAGGGCTGTAGGATTGGTGGCGCTTACGTTTCCGAAAAGCACGGTAATTTTATCATAAACGACGGTGGCACGGCAAAAGACATTTTTGAACTTATCAACCACGTAAAAGAAACCGTATATAAAAAATCAAACGTAAAGCTGACTGAAGAAATCAGGTACATAGGCGAATTTTAATGAAGATAAATTTTGATTACCACACGCATACAACATATTCACACGGGAAGGCAAGCATTTTAGACAACGCAATTTCCGCCAAAGAAAAGGGGCTTAACGGCATTGCCATTACCGACC
>JAZTYT010000024.1:0-4111 GCA_045637045.1 Christensenellaceae bacterium
AAGGTATGAGTTAAGGTCGTAAAGAGAAACTTTAGCGTCAACTTCAGCTTTATGTGTATCGCCAAGCGTAGCAGTAACGATATCCTTTTCGTCTTGGTCAGCAACGTGTTCTTTTAATTCAGCTTCGTCCATATCACCGTCAGCTTCGATAGTTGGGGTTGTACGGATAGTGATTGTTTCGTCTTCTTCAGCGTCCTTTTCGTCTTCTTCAACGAAGGTGTCAATCATAGCGCTGATAGAATCACGTACTTGATATAATGCTTGTGCGTATTCGTATTCGGTTAAGAACGCCTTAAGATGCTTAACGTAAGCGTTTTCAAGACCACGGCCGTTTGATAATTCGTATTTTAAGGTAACGTTTTTATCATCAGCAAGGTCAAGACGTGCTTTTTGTACGATAACCTTTTGTGAAACAAGGTTGTCAAGTACCATTTGGTAAGCTTGGCTTTGGGTGTAATAACCGTATTGTACGTATTGGTATGCGTAAGACAGATAGTTGATTATAAGATCTCTCTTAGTAATCTCGTCGTCATATAACTTTGCACTGTCAATGTTAACTGAAGCAGCTACTTGGTTATAATCTCTGTCAGTGTTGGTCGTAACCCAATTGCAAGCAACGAACGTTGAAAGAACAAAGACCGTTGAAAGTACAAGGGTTAAGATTTTTGCGATAAGTTTCTTCATAAGACTCTCCTAGTCAGTATTGTGTGCCCGTTGGGGCGTTAAAATAACCTTTACTATAGTAAACGCTCCGGTTTCACCCTGAAAACCCCGCAAAAAGGGATTATGAGCATTTGTACCCGATTATTATACTAAATAAAATAAACTAAATCAAGGCTTTTTAGGTTGTTTTTTAAATCAATTTGCTATTTGTTAGTGAATTTTTTAAAAATTCTATGGTTGTTGCGAGAATATACTCCGAACTTTTAACCGCGCACTGGATTGTTATCATCGGGTTAGTGCCGAAACTCAAGGTGGCAATTGTTTGATATTTGGATAAACTTTCCCCTAAACCACAGGTTTTTAACGTGTTGATATCCTTTAGGATAAGTAGCGCTTTGCCCTTGGTGATTTCAACCTTTATAACTTCGGATTTTTGACATAGGTACTTAAGCTCCGATATGTTAATAAGGTTGCTGACCTGAGCAGGAATTTTGCCGTAAAGCTCGGTTAATTGCTTGATTACGTTTTGCTTGTCGTTATCGCTTGAAATTTCAGCAATGTTTTTGTAAGCGTCCATACGCGACGACGAAACGCTAATGTATTCGTTAGGGATAAACGCGTCAAGCCTTACGTCAAGCTCGGTTTGGTAATCCTTGGTTACTTCGCCAAGCTGTTCTTTTAAAAGCTTTGAATAAAGCTCGTAACCAATTTTGTCCATATGGCCGTGTTGTTCCTTACCTAAAACGTTGCCTGCGCCACGGATTTCCAAGTCGCGCATCGCTATTTTATAGCCACTGCCTAATTGGGTGTGCTCGGTTAGGGTTGACAAACGCTTGTACGCAACGTCGGTTAAAACCTTTTCGGGCTTGAAGGTAAAGTATGCGTGGGCAATACGGTCGCTTCTGCCGACGCGCCCCTTTAATTGGTAAAGGGTGAAAAGACCAAAGTTATCAGCGTCGATTACGATAAGCGTATTGGCGTTAGGCAGGTCGATACCGTTTTCAATAATAGTGGTGCAAATAAGCACGTTGTACTCACCCCTAAAGAAAGCCATTACGTTGTTTTCAAGCTGTTCTTTTTTCATTTGACCGTGGCCTATAACTATCTTGGCTTCGGGCAAAAGTTGGGCTATACGTCGATAAAAGGCATCAATCGTTTCCACACGGTTGTACAAAATAAAGGTTTGGCCACCACGCGCAAGCTCCTTTAAAACGGCGTCTTTTATGAGCGCGTCGCTCTCTTCTAAAACGTAAGTTTGCACGGGTACGCGCTTAATGGGTGGGGTGTTGATAAGACTCATATCACGGATGCCCGATAAGGACATATGCAAGGTCCTTGGTATTGGCGTTGCCGTCATCGTAAGCGTATCAACGCTATTTTTTATTGAACGTAATTTTTCCTTTGCTTCAACGCCAAAGGCTTGTTCTTCGTCCAAAATAAGTAGGCCTAAATCTTTAAACTCAACGTCTTTGCCTAATATACGGTGAGTGCCGATGACTATGCTATAAGTTCCGTCTTTAATGCCCTGCACGTATTGTTTTATCTTTTTAGGCGAAACGAAACGGTTAAGTAGGGCAATTTTAACGCCAAAATCCTTAAAGCGTTCGGTTGCGGTCCTAAAATGCTGTTCACTCAAAATTGTGGTGGGGCACATAATTGCAACCTGCTTTAAGTCCATTACGGCTTTAAACGCCGCGCGAAGTGCTACTTCGGTCTTACCAAAACCAACGTCGCCCATCAAAAGCCTATCCATAATTTTATCACTTTCCATATCGCGCTTAATTTCTAAAGCCGACTGGGCTTGGTCTTCGGTTAAATCGTGCTCAAAGCTATCTTCAAATTCTCGTGTAAAATCGGTGTCGGGTGAAAAGGCAAAGCCTTTTTGGGTTGAGCGCGCCTTGTACAGCTTTTTAAGGTTGATGGTCATACGGGAAATAGATTCCCTTACGCGCTGTTTAATCTTATCGAACTCAACGCCACCTATTTTATTAAGGTGTGGCGATTTATCCCCACCCAAGTATTTGGTTAGCTTGTCCATTTGCTCGGTGGGAACGTATAAAAAGTCACCACCAGCGTATTCGATTGCAAGATAATCTTTAGTGCTTTCTAAAGTGGAAATGCGTTCCGTACCACGGATAATACCTATACCGTGTACTTCGTGTACGGCAAAATCGCCTATTTCAGGCGCAGAGAAGGTATCTTTTCTGCGTTTTATAAGTTTATTTTTAGGTACTGAACTTGTAAAGACGTCAGCCGTGCCAATAACGACAAGCTTTTCGCTGTGAAGTATAAACCCGTTATTGACGTGGGTTGGCACAAGGTAAACGCCGGGCGTTTGATAAGGCGTTTCGGTAACGGTTGCAAGTATTCCGTTTTGGTATAAGTTATCCCTTAATCTATTTGCCCTATCGTGGTTTCCCGTGGCGATAATCGCCCTATAGCCAGACTTTTGCCACGAAAACAAGTCGCGCGCTAAATCTTCCTGATGGGTTGTGTAACGTGTAACCGGGCTTACGTTAAGCCTTAAAGTTTTGTTAGGACTAAAAAAGGAAGTCGTTGCGATATTTTGTAGCGACAGGCATTTTTTACCAGTTAAGCGTTTAATTAGCTTGTTAAAATCTGAAATTTGGTTGACGGTAAAATCAAGGGCTTCTCCTGCGCGTGAAAGTGATAAACACCTTTCAGTATGCTCGCTTACAACCGAGACGCCGTTTTCGCCAATCAGTTTTGGTTCTATAAACACAACCGTTACGTCGCCTGTGAATATATCAAAAAAGTCACAAGTTGTATTTTTAAGCAACGGATACAAATATGAAAGCGATAAATCGGCAAGGCTTTTACTTTCTAAAAGTTCAGTTAGCTCTTGGCAAATTTGACGTGTTTTAATTGACTGATGCAAGGTTTTAACCTTGTTTTTTGACTCAATAAGTCGGTCTATAAGCCCGTTAACTTCGTTTTCTTCAATTAAAAAGTCAATGGCTGGCAGTATGGTAAATTGCCTGATTTCATCCAACCCCAAATGGGTTTCAACGTCTAAAAGCTTAATGGCTTCAATCTCGTCGCCAAAAAAGTCGCAACGGTAAGCGTCGTCACCGTTTATAGGGTAAACTTCAAAAATATCGCCACGAAGCGCAAACTCACCCTTGTTTTGCGCAAACTCGCAACGCTTATACCCCATTGTCACAAGGTCTTTAATAAGCGTTTGCAAATAGTATTCCGTACCGACCGAAAGCTTAATTTGGTTTATGGCTTTTGGGAATAGTTGCAATAATGATTCAGCCGTAGCGGTAACAAACCTTGCGCCTTCCTGTATTTTTTTAAGCGCAGTTATACGGCTGAATAAGCTTTCGCGATTGAAAAACTTTTTATACAGCAAAACGTCGTCTTTAGGGTTAAGATATACCGCGCTATCCCCCGTCATATTTTCAATATCCCCTGCTAATGCCCT
>JAZTYT010000025.1:0-2983 GCA_045637045.1 Christensenellaceae bacterium
GGCCTCCGACTTCGTAATCATTAAGCCTGAAGATATCCATATCATGCACAAGGGTTACACGATGAACGTTTACGACGGTGTTATCACCAAAGATAACAAGGTCAGCTTTGCTGAAGGCGAATTCGCTTGTGACGTAACTAAACTTTACCCGGGCTCAACGCTTAACGAAGAAGGCTATCTTGTAACGGCTGACGGGCAGGTTTTAGACCTTACCGACGTGCCGGTTAAGGTTGAAGTTGCGCTTGACAAGATTGAAATTATTGACAACGAAGAAGACGGCGATTCAGTCGGTGAAATTATATCAATTATCTATAAAGGCGACCATTATCAGGTTATTATCCGTACTTTTGAGGAAGAAGAAGACTTTGTCGTTGACACCGAATATTTATGGAACGAAAACGACAAGGTAAGCGTTAAAATCAAGCCTGAAGACATCACACTTAAGCTTAAGGTGAAGCAAAATGGTTAAGGCTTTGAGATTTTCAAGAAAAAATTTGGGCATACCGTATTTTTTATTCGTATGCCTATTCGTAATTTTCCCGTTGCTACTTATCGTCGTTTACGCCTTTACCGACGGTGACGGCACCCTAACCTTGTCAAACTTCATTGATTTTTTCACAAGGGGCTCTAATATTTACGTTTTATTTATAAGCGTTGCGCTCGCCGTATTGACAACGGCAATTTGCCTTGTCATTGCTTATCCGGTTTCCTATATTTTGGCGCGTACCAATATGAAAGCAGGTAGCGTATATTTGCTTTTGTTTATTTTGCCTATGTGGATTAACTTCGTGTTGCGTACGGCTGCGATGAAGGAGCTTTTGTTCGCACTTGATAAACTTGGCGTTTACAACGTAACCGATTGGTACTTTGCAAACACGGTTATCGGTATGGTTTACGACTATCTACCGTTTACCATATTGCCAATTTATACCGTGCTTATCAAGCTTGACAAAAACATTTTAGAAGCGTCATCAGACCTTGGGGCAAACAGGGTGCAAACCTTTTTACGCACCACGTTGCCATTATCTTTACCGGGTATCGTAAGCGCAATAACGATGGTTTTATTGCCAACGACCACAAGCTACGTTATCTCCGACACGCTCGGCAACAGCAAGGTCACGATTATCGGTAAGCTTATTGAAAACCAATTCAACATCGGTACGGCTGACAGCTGGCACACCGGCTCTGCGATATCGTTAATTTTACTCTTCTTTATTTTCGGTACGATGCTACTTACGGGTAAGTTTAACGAAAGACCAAACCAACGTGGGGGTGGATTATGGTAGGAAAGATTTTACGCGCATCATATTTGTGGCTTATATTGATTTTCCTTTACGCGCCCGTCGTTTTGTTGGTTGTTTACAGCTTTAATGCTTCAAACGAAATCGGTACGTGGTCGAACGAGTGGAATTTTTCGCTCTACAAAATGCTGTTTACCGATGAAAAAATACTTGATTGTATTAAAACGACCTTGCTTTTAGCCGTTTCAGCAAGCGCAATTTCAACACTTTTAGGCACAATTGGCTCAATCGGTATGTATTATTCCAAGCCAAGAGTGTTTAAAATTCTCAACACGGTTACCCAAATACCAATCGTAAACGCTGAAATCGTAACGGCAATTTCCTTAGCCCTTGTTTGTTCTATTTTCCTATTCCCAAGGACTTACGCGTCGCTCTTGATTGCGCACGTGGTTTTAACCTTCCCGTTTGTTGTAACAAGCGTTTTACCAAAGCTTAAACAAATGGATCCTAACCTTTACGAAGCAGGGCTTGATTTAGGTGCTTCACCTTTAAAAGCATTATTCACAATCGTCGTGCCCGAAATTATGCCGGGTATTGCTTCGGGCTTTATGCTTGCGATAACCCTTTCGCTTGACGATTATATCATCACAAACTTTACAAAGCCTTCAACGATTGACACCATTTCGACCTACGCATACAATGCGTACGCTAAAAACTCGGCAAACACGTCTATACCTGCGCTTCGTGCGTTATCGGCAATCATTTTCGCAATAATTATTATTTCCGTTGTGGTTGCTAACGTAAACGCTGAACGTCGTGCAAAGCAAAGGGGGAATAACTAATATGAAAAAAGTTTTACCCATTATAGTTATTGCAGTTATGCTGTTTGCAATCGTTGGCTACGCGCTTTTAGGTAGCAACGGTGGTAAAAATAAGGATGACGCTGAAGTTTTAAGAATTTACAACTGGGAAGAATACATTTCCGAATCGGACTCAAACAAGATTGAGTGGAACGATTACGTAAGCGGTGATTACACGCTTGACGAAGACGACGAATACATTGATATTATCTATCTTTTCGAGTCCTACTGCCGTCAGGTTTTAAACCGTAACGTCAGGGTTGAATACTCGACCTTTGGCACTAACGAAAATATGTATAACGAGCTTAACCTTTCCAAAAAGGAAGTCGGGGGTAAGGTAACTTATTCGTACGACTTGGTTTGTCCTTCCGAATATATGCTGTTAAAAATGATTCGCGAAGATATGTTAGAGCCGTTAGACCGCTCCCAAATTACCAATTACGACCAAAATTCTTCCGACTATATCCGTCAATTATTCAAGGGCCAGCAAATCTCTTGCATTGACGGTCAAACACGTAGCCTTTACGACTACGCAACCTGCTATATGTGGGGAACGATGGGTTACGTTTACAACCCAGAACACGTTGCTGAAGAAGACGCGAAACACTGGTCGCTTTTATGGGAAGACGCCTATAAGGGCAAGGGCACTATCAAAGATAGTGTGCGTGATAGCTACATTTTAGCAATCGGCTACGTTTACCGTGAAGAATTAACTGCGTTAAAAGAGCAGTTCGATAACGGAATGCTTACCCGTAGCGAGTATAACGCCCAAATTACGGCAATTTACAATCGTACGGACGCTCAATCTGTTGAGCTTGTTGGCAAGGTTTTAACCGAGCTTAAAGACAAAATTTACGGCTATGAAGTAGATAGCGGTAAAAA
>JAZTYT010000026.1:0-1574 GCA_045637045.1 Christensenellaceae bacterium
GGTACTTACTATTCACTTTACACAGGCGCAAAAATTTCAACCTAAAATTCACTAAAAGTTGACCTATAAGTCGGTTATCTATATTTTTTGGCGTGGATGATAATGGTTTATTAACCGTTATTTTGACTAAAAAACAACAAAAACACTCACGATGCTTTGCTGATTTAGCAGTATTTGTGAGTGTTTTTGTTTATATATATGGGGGATAAACCAATAAATAAAAAGCATATATTTAAAGGTGTGGCAACTGCGCTTGTAACGCCTTTTACAGTCGATAATAAAATTGACTATTTGGCGTTGCAAAGACTAATTGAATTTCAAATTGAACAGGGCATAAACGCAATCGTGTTTTGTGGGACTACTGCTGAAGCCCCAACGCTTACCGATAAGGAGCATAAAAGCATTATAGATTTTGCCGTGCAAAGGGTTGCAGGCAGAGTGCCAGTTATTGCAGGCTGTGGCTCAAACGATACTGCCCACGCAATTATGATGTCGCGCTTTTGTGCGCGCGCAGGCGCTGACGGACTTTTAAGCATAACGCCTTATTACAATAGACCAAACGACGCTGGACTTGAAAATCATTATCTTAAGATTGCCGATAGCGTAAGCGTTCCGATAATTTTATATAACGTGCCACAGCGCACGGGGATTGATTGCTCGGTTGAGCTTTATAAAAGACTTTCAAATCATCCCAATATCGTGGGCGTAAAGGAAGCCAGCGACAGTTATACAAAAAGCGCGCAAATTTTTGGTAGTTTAGGTGATTTGCTTGACGTTTATGCAGGCAACGACCAAAGCTATTTAGGTTACTTAAGCCTTGGTGGTAAAGGTGTGATTTCCGTCGCGTCAAATATCTTGCCAAGCGCGTTTGTTAAGGTTTATAACCACTTTATACAGGGAGAAGTTTTACTTGCAAAAAAGGAGTTTCAGGGTATGCTTACGCTTATAAATGCATTGGCTAAAGGCGTAAATCCAACTACCATAAAATATGCTTTAAAGATCGCAAAATTGTGCGATAATCGACTCCGAGCCCCACTTTTACCTATAAATGATGACCAAGAAGTAGCAAAAGAAATTAAAAAAATAGTTAACGGATATATAAATGAAAGCTAATTTTTATAAGATGCAATCATTAGGTAACGATTATATTTATTTTGATTGCTGTTTTGATGATCAAAATAAAAGCATAGCAGGTTATCTTGAGCAAAATGCTTGTGCTATTTCAAAATCGCTTTGCGGTAGAAGAATTTCAATCGGTGCAGACGGTATAGTTTTGATTTTGCCAAGTCAAATCGCTCACGCATATATGGTTATTTTTAATAGTGACGGCAGTCGCGCCCAAATGTGTGGTAACGCCCTTCGCACAGTAGGTTATTTTTTGTCGCAAAGGCTTAGCTTAAAGATTGTAAATGTTCAAACTGATAGTGGCTTGCGCCGTGTTTATTGCGATTCAAATTGTATAAGCACGGAAATGGGTAGGGCAAAATTTATAACTCAATGCTTTGTAAATTTTTACGATAAGCGTGTGCTAAACGTAATTAAGGAAAGCGTTTTTTGTGAGATATTAACTGTTG
>JAZTYT010000027.1:0-4206 GCA_045637045.1 Christensenellaceae bacterium
TCCTGACGGCACTCACTTTAAGTTATCTTGTAACTCAAGGGGATCCTGACGCCGTTGCCACTGCGTGGCAAGGCTCAGGATGACAACGTCTCGCCCTAAGCCTTATTAAAATTTGATAAAGACTTTTTGCAAAGCAAAAAGTTTACCATAACACTTGCGCAAGCGCAAGACATTATTCATTATTCACTATTCATTAAAAAGGAGTGCTTTTATGGCTAAAAAAACAAAATCATTGTTAATAACAACTATAGTTTTCGTTGCGTTATGCGTTATAAGTCAAGCTTACTTTGGTTGGTCGTTTATCGACGTAAAACTTTCAACCGAAAATTTAGCTGGCCTTGCGTTTATCGTGTTGCTTCCGCTTTGGTTTATCGTTAGTGGCGCGCTTACGGTTGGCGCAATTATTTTGACAGCCTTCCTTACCAAAAAGATGGTAAAATTAGGGCTTATTTTACTCGCTGTAACCATCGTTGCAGGGATAATTGGCGTACTTTGTTTATTCGTTTTCGGTAAGCCTTTAAACACGGGGAGCGTGGCGATGCTTGCTCTAAGTTTGGCTTAAGTTATCAGGAAAGTTTAGGGGATCCTGACGGCGTTTGCCTTCGGCAAAGCCTCAGGATGACAACGTCTCGCCCTATACTCTCAACGTTTTTAACAACGCTTTACTTAAGTTATCTTAAAACTCAAGGGGTTCCTGACGCCACTCACTTTAAGTTATCTTGTAACTCAAGGGGATCCTGACGCCCCACAAGGGGGCTCAGGATGACAACGTTTTTGAATATACTAACAACGTTTAAAACAACGTCTTGCCCTTGGTTTTGTGGTAATATGTTTAAAAGAACTTGCTTTTGTTTAAGAAATGTGTTATTGTAGTTTATGAATAGTTGTTACGTTTATATTTTAACAAATAAGCACCGTACGGTGCTTTATACAGGTGTTACAAGTGATATTATAAACCGACTTGAAGAACATAAGCAAGGCAAATATAGTGGTTTTACAAAAAGATATAATGTGAACTTACTTGTCTATTTTGAAAAGTTTGATTACATAGACCAAGCAATTTTAAGAGAAAAGCAAATTAAAAAATTTCGCCGTAGCAAAAAGCTTGCCTTGATACAATCAACAAACCCAACCCTAACCGAGTTTACTCTCACTTAGTGCGAGTGGCGTTAAACAACTTGACAGCATATTCAAAAACGCTATTGCATCCTACGGATTCCAACGCTTGCTTAGGGCAAGACGTTGTCATCCTGAGCCCTGCAACGCAGGGCGTCAGGAACCCCTAAACAACTTGTTAGTTTATGACAAGACACTATTTTCAAGATTATGAACAAGAAGAAAAAAGCTAAAAAATGGATTAGGACAAGGCATAAAATCGTTCAGCACTTTTTTATACCCATTTTCCATTTATGGTCAAAATTAAAATACGGGCTCAAGGTTGAACGCCTTAAAAAACGCGACAAGCGTCAATACCTGGTTATTTGCAACCACCAAACTGCGTTTGACCAGTTTTTCGTTTCAATACTTTTAAGGCGCACGGTCTTTTACGTTGCCAGTGAAGACATTTTCTGCAAGGGGTTTGTGTCAAAACTATTACAGCGCTACATTGCGCCTATCCCCATCAGAAAGTCGACCACCGATATTCGCGCGATAATGAATATTTTGAAGGTCAAAAACGAAGGTGGGACTATTGCAATCTTCCCCGAAGGCAATCGCACCTACAGTGGCGAAACGGGGCACGTTAAGCCGGGTATAGTTGGGCTTATTAAAAAGCTTGGGCTTCCGCTTATGGTTTTGCGTATTGATGGGGGTTACGGTGTGCAACCACGCTGGGCAACCAAGACGCGCAAGGGCACAACCTATATTCGCGCGCTTGAAGTCATTGAGCCTGAAGACTATAAAAAACTTGGCGATAACGAGCTTCAAGATTTGGTTGAACAAAAGCTTTACCACACCGAAGCAAGGGTTACTGGAAATTACAAGTCAAAGGCGCGCGCCGAATACCTTGACAGGGCTATGTACGTTTGCCCTTACTGTGGCGTGTCAAAGCTTTACGCCAAGGGGCACGTGATAACCTGCCCCAAGTGTGGGCGTGAAACGGAGTATCTTGAAACCAAACAGCTTAAGGGCGTGGGTTTTGACTTCCCGTTTGAGTTCGTTGCCGATTGGTATAAGCATCAATGCGAGTTTATAAGCGCGCTGGACTTGACAAAGTATCTTAAAACCCCCTTATGGGAAGACTTTGCAAGGTGTCAGGATACGCAAATGTTTAAAAAACCGAGCCCCATTTTTAAGTGGGCGAAGGTAAGCCTTTACGGTGACCGTTACGCGCTCAACGCCACCGAAGGCGATTTAACAATCAGCTTTAACGACGTAACGGCAGTTACTGCGCTTGGTAAAAACAAGCTTAATATTTACGTAGGGGATAAAATTTATCAGCTTAAGGGCGATTGCCATTTTAATCCGTTGGTGTATATGAATGTTTATTACGCTTACGTTAACGCCAACAAAAAGGAGAACGAAGATGTTACTTGCAACCAGTCAAGAGAATCTTATCAATTTTTGGGAATCTGACGCGTGGGGGTTTATAACCATTCTTTCCGCGCTTTTGGGTAGTTTAATTCTTGCTAATATTTTAAAGAAAAAGATTGGCTTTTTGGCAAAATCACTTATTCCAACGTCCGTGTTGGGTGGCTTAATTTTGCTTATCGTGTCATTTGTTTACACGCTTATCGTGGGCAAAAACCCCGACGGAACGTGGGAAAATATCTTTAATTTAGACCTTTTCGGCGGAAACGGCTTGCGTAATCTTTACGTTATCACATACCACTGTCTTGCGATTGGGTTTATTGCTTCAACCTTTAAACCGCAAAAGGAAAAATTCAACAAAAAACGCACGGCTGAAGTTTTCAATACGGGCGTAACCACCGTTGCAAGCTATCTTTTGCAGGGCGTTTTGGGTATGGGCATAACCATTGGGCTTGCGTTAACCGTTATGCCTGATTTATTCAAGGCTTCAGGGCTTATCTTGCCGTTTGGCTTTGGACAGGGCACGGGTCAGGCGCTTAACTGGGGCTCGATTTGGGAAAGCCGTGAAACCGACCCGTTTGTTGGTGGCGCTAACTTTGGCTTGACCGTTGCTGCGCTTGGCTTCTTATCGGCAAGCATTGGTGGCGTTATTCACCTTAATATTATGAAGAAAAAGGGCAGGCTTAAGGCTGTTGAAGCTGGTGAAACTCAAGTTGACGCTTCTCAAATTTTGGCTAAAGACGAAACGCCTTTCGTTGAAAGCATTGATAAAATGTCAATCCAGCTTGGCTTTGTTCTTCTTGCTTACGTTATCGCTTACGCTTTGATGTGGGGCATTTCTGAACTTATTGGCATGACGGAAACCATTTATGGTTTTAACTTCTTGTTCGGCGTGCTCGCAACCGTGCTTATCAAGAATATCTTAAAGGGCCTTAAAAAGTGTGGCGCTGTTAAAAAGGAATACGTAAACGGCTTTTTAATGGACCGTATTTGTGGCTTTGCGTTTGATTTGATGATTGTTGCTGGCTTTGCTGCAATCGAACTTCAACTTCTTGTTGATTACTGGTACGTACTGCTTATTTTGGGCGTTGTTGGTGGCGTTTCAACCTATTTCTATAACGCTTTCGTGGCTAAAAAGCTTTTCCCAAGCTACGCTGACGAGCAATTTTTGGCAATGTATGGTATGCTTACGGGTACTGCGTCAACGGGTATGATGTTATTAAGGGAAGTTGACAACGGCCAGTCTAAATCGGAAGAAAATCTCGTTTATCAAAACTTACCTGCAATCGTGTTTGGCTTCCCGATTATGATTTTAGCAAAAATCGCACCAGACCAGCCAGTTACGGTTTGCTTGATTTTGTTAGGCTTGTTCGTTGTGATGAACGTCATTTTGTTCCGTCGCTACATATTCTTCTTTATCAAAAGAAGCAAACGCAAAAATAAATAAAGCATAAGAAAAAAGGCTTGGTTTTGACCAAGCCTTTTTTGAATATGGTAACAGCAAAGTTTAGGGGATCCCGACGGCGTTGCGCCCTACGGGGCGAGGAAGAATGAAGAATGAAGAATGAAGAATGAAGAATTATGGTAAACTTTTTGCCTTGCAAAAAGTCTTTATTAAATTTAAATAAGGGGTTGCCGCGGAGCGGACAACTGACCTGAATTATTCACTATTCATTA
>JAZTYT010000028.1:0-2118 GCA_045637045.1 Christensenellaceae bacterium
AATCGTACATATTAAGGTTGTACCGGGCGATATTTTCAAGATTGACGTTGCGCCAAAAGGTGGCGGAAGCGAAAATATGTCGCTCGTTAAAATGCTTATCCCTGCTGACGGGGTTGAAGGCATTAAAAAACTCGTTTTAGACACCGTGTTTAACGCAGGTGGTAAGCCTTGCCCACCAGTTATCGTTGGTTTAGGTATCGGCGGTAACTTTGAAAAGTGCGCGCTTATGGCAAAGGAAGCTTTGCTTCGTGAAATCGACGACGTTTCCGACGACCCAATCGTTGCTAAATTAGAGCAAGAGCTTTTAGAAGAAATCAACAAATGTGGCGTAGGCCCAATGGGCTTTGGTGGTACTAAAACCTGCCTTGCAGTTAAGATTAATACTTACCCTTGCCACATTGCAAGTTTGCCAGTTGCAATCAATATTCAATGCCACGCAGCAAGACATAAATCTTGCACTTTATAGGTGATATTATGACTATTAAATTAACTACACCAATTACCCCAGAACAAGTTAAAAGCCTTAAAATTGGCGACGTTGTGCTTATTTCAGGCGTAATCTATACAGGCCGTGACGCAGCGCACAAGCGCCTTGTTGAAATGATTGACAAAAACCAACAGCTCCCAATCGAAGTTGAAAACGGCGTAATCTATTACGTTGGCCCAACGCCAGCTAAACCGGGCAGGGCAATAGGCTCGGCAGGCCCAACTTCAAGCTACCGTATGGACGCTTATTCCGAACCCCTTATGCAAAAGGGCTTAAAGGTTATGATTGGTAAAGGCTCAAGAAGTGAAGAATTTAAGGCGCTTTTACCTAAATACGGCGCAGTTTATCTTTCAGCAATCGGTGGCGCTGCCGCTTCAATCTCTGAAACGGTTAAAAAATGCGACGTTGTTACCTTTGAAGATTTAGGCGCTGAAGCAATCCACCGTTTAGAAGTTGAAGATTTTTACGCAATCGTAACTTACGACTCTAACGGTGACGACCTTTTTGAAAAGGGCATCAACGAATACCAAGTTAAATAAACTAATAATTAAAAATTACAAAGGAGGTAACCAATATGTTTTCGCCAATTATGATAGTTATAGCCATATTGTCGGTAGCGTATATTGGTTATCTTTTTTTTGAAACGCTTTATCACAAACGCTTGCGCAAAAAACTTAAGCTTGTTATCCACGTAAACGGCACGCGTGGTAAATCAACCACGACCCGTCTTATCGCAGGTGGCTTAAGAGAGTGCGGTTACAAGGTTTTTTGTAAAACCACGGGTACTATCCCAACCAACATCGGCGTTGACAACGTGCCTAAAAAAATCAATCGTTTAGGCCCGGCTAATATACGCGAACAGCTTAAAACTATGCGCCTTGCCGTAAAGGACGGGGCTGACGTTTTGGTTATCGAGTGTATGGCAGTCAACCCAGAGCTTCAATATTTATGCGAAAGCAAAATTTTAAAGTCTGATATCGCGGTAATAACCAACGTGCGTGCCGACCATTTAGACGTAATGGGCGACACCTTGGAAAAGGTTGCTTATTCTTTGGCTAACACCACGCCTACAAACGGCGCGCTGATTTTGGGTGAAGATAAGTTTGTCGAAATTTTTGACAAATGCGCCCAAAAAACGGGCTCAAAGCTTATCGTTGCCAAGCCGTATGATGGGGATAGTTTAGATACTTTTGCTGAAAATATCGGCGTGGCTTTAGAGATTTGCGATTATTTAAGCCTTGACAGAACCACGTTTTTTGAAGGGCTTAAAAATTACAAGCGCGACCCGGGTGCGCTTAAGGTTACAAAAAAAGGGAATACGACCTTTATCAACGCTTTTTCAGTTAACGACCCTGAATCAACCCTAAAGGTTTACGCTCAAACCACTGAAAATTTAGACAAAAGTCAGGTTTCAATATTGCTTAACACCCGTCACGACAGGGCGTTCAGGATTGACCAGCATATAAAAATGCTTGAGTCAATGGAGTTTAAGCAGGTTATTCTGGCAGGCTCGTTCCAACAGGTTATTGCAAAAAGGCTTGAAAAGCAAAACGTAACTTGCACCTTTTATAAGGGCGCAAAGGAGCTTATTAACGAAACTATTATCTTTGGTTGCGGTAACATCAAGGGCG
>JAZTYT010000029.1:0-7166 GCA_045637045.1 Christensenellaceae bacterium
TGGAAAAACAGTTGTTTTTTTACGAAAAACATACTATAATAGTCCTGTAATTAAAAAAGGGGTAAGTTTCGTTAAGTAATTAGCTAACGGCTCAAAATATATATCAGAGCGCTTTAATTTAAAAAGTGGCCTATAAGCCCGTTATCGCACTTATTTTTTATTATGAATAACACTAATAGCGAATATTTAATTATTGAAAAGTCAATTTTACCTGAATATTTTGACCTTGTTTTAAGGGCAAAAAGCCTTGTTGAAGATGAAGACGTGTCAGTTTCATTAGCTTGTAAGCAAACTGGCATTAGCCGTTCAACCTTCTATAAATATAAGGACAAAATTCATCGCTCGTCAGAGTCGTTTGGCAAAAAGTCAATTATCTCTTTTAAGTTTGCCGACTCCCCAGGCGTTTTAAGTAGCGTTGTTAAGGAAATTTATTCCTGCGGGGGCAATATTATCACAATCAATTCAGGTTTGCCGATTAAGGGCATAACCTTTACCACTATGGTTATTGACGTTTCTACCCTAAAAATTGACCTGACTGAACTTGTTAGACAGCTTAAGTTGGTTGACGGGGTTAAAAGCGTTAACGTTGTAGCTGTAGAATAGCTTTATCTTTTTATATATTGAAGCATTCTAAAAATATCAACCATTGATTGTGCCGTCGCCTCATATTTTTTAATAATTTGACAATTTTTCATATTTTCTCATATCTTGGCTTTGCTTTGACTTGTTTAAGGCAAAGTCTTTTTTGTATTTTTCGGTTCTTGTTTAATTTTTAGGTTAATAGCTACATAAAATACCTAAAAGGTGTTTTTATGAAGGTTGTTAAATTTGGCGGGACTTCGCTGTCAAGCGCTTGCAATTTTTTAAGGTGTAAGGATATCGCGCTTGCCGAAACGGACAGAAAAATCATTGTCGTTTCAGCGCCGGGTAAACGCTTTAAAACCGATAGCAAGGTGACCGATTTATTGTTTTTGGCAACCTGTTATCACCAGTATGGCTTTGATTTTACCCCCGTGATTAAGAGGGTTAAAAAACGCTTTAAAGAAATCGTTTGTGGGCTTGATTTGGCGATTGACGTTGATAGCGAGTTTGATTTGTATATTTCTAGCTACTTAAAAGACGGCAACGCTCATTACCTTGTCAGCCGTGGTGAATACCTTGCCAGTAAGATTTTCGCCCAGCTTATCGGCGCAAGGTTTATTGACGCTAAAGACCTTTTTATTATGGATAGGCTCGGTCAGGTTGACGAGCGCGAAGCCCTTACGCGCCTTGAAGATTTAAAGATTGATAAAAGGGTAGTTGTTGGTGGCTTTTACGGGGGGTATCGTGGTAAGGTTAGGCTTTTTGAAAGGGGTGGCGGTGATATAAGTGGCGCTTACCTTGCAAAGCTTTTACACGCAGACGCTTACGAAATCTTTAGCGACGTAAACGGAATTATGCCCATAAACCCCGATTTTGTAAAAACGCCTAACCACGTACGAAAGCTTACCTATAGGGAAATGGAGTTGCTTGACCACCTTAAGGCAAAGGTCGTCAATCAAAGGGCAGTTGGGGTGTTAAGTGGTAGTGGCGTTAGGCTTTATATCAAAAACACCTTTAACCCGTCTTGTGACGGCACGGAGATTTTTGACGGAACGGTGGTTGAAAACAAAATTACTGCAATCGGGTGCGACGGTGGCTATGCGTGTGTCAACCTTGACGGGGCTGGACTTAAGCCTAACACCATAAAAGGCTTAAACGATTGTTTATCTGCTTTAAAAATCCAGCCTGAAGTAATTTTCTTTGCCGACGATGGCATTTCTGTTATGTTTAAAGAAAACGAGCGTTTTAACACGATTTGCGCACTTAATGAGGGGCTTAAAGAAATTGGCTTTAATAGTGGCGTAAAGGCTTATTGCGACCTTGCAGTTATAAGTATCGTTGGCGCAGGGGTTGGAAATTCGCCCGAGATATTGCCTAAAGCCTTTAAAGTTTTTCAAAAAAACGGTGTAACCCCGACGGGTGTGTTTATCAGCGCAGACGGGCTAAAGTTAAGCGTTTATATCGAGCAAAAATACGCCCCAAATTTAGTAAAAGGGCTTTACAAGGCATTGCTAAAATAAAACGTAAAAATTGTCGAAAAATGTCGTTAATCAACCTATAGAAGGACTTATTTAACAATTTACGCTTAAAAATAAGGGCAAAAATTAAATATAGCAATAAAAAAATCGGCTTAATTTTTTAAGCCGAGTTTTTTTAGTATTTGGGTTGTCGTTAAGCCGTTATAACTAAATTTTAGTTGGTCTAATGAAAAGGGAAGACAAGCGCTATCGTTTAGTTTGATAATTTCGTAGTTGATTTTAAGCCGTTCTATCGAATTGCAAACGGAATTCTTAATGCGCTCTGGCGTTACGTCGTTTGCGCAAGCGATAAGGTTACTTAAATCGCCAAACTGGTTGATAAGCTTTGTTGCCGTTTTAGGCCCAACGTGGTCAATGCCTTTAACGTTATCGGCAGTATCGCCGGTTAACGATTTATAGTCGGCGTAAAACTTAGGGCTTATGCCAAAGCTATCGATGAAAGCCTGTTCATCAATAATTGTCGATTGCTTACCGCGATATCTTAAAAGGCTAACGTTTTTATCAATCAGCTGAAAGAAATCGCTGTCAAATGATGAAATTACAATTTTAACTTCATTACGAAGATTATAGGCGTAAGACGCTATTACGTCGTCAGTTTCGCACAAAGTACATTCGGTGTGCTTAATCTCAAGCAGGTCAAGCGCGTTGTAAACATCCTTTAGCTGTGAAAAGGGCGTTTCATCTTCTTCAAGCTGTGAAAAGTCAGGCCTGTTTTGTTTGTATTCGGGCAATAAGTCGTTGCGCGCGTTATGATGCTCGCAATCAAACAAAACGACTGCGTGCGTGGGCTTGACCATATTTATAATTTTAATCAGCGCACCAACAAAACCTAAAGTGCCGTGTATTGGCTTTCCGTCGGGGCTGAAAATCTTATTGGGCATACCGTAAAACATTTGAAACAGTAAGTTGTGCCCGTCAACAATAAGTAAAGTATTTTGCATAATTAAGCCTTTGTGTTTATTGCTTAAATTTTAACACAAGGCTTTAAATTTGTAAACAAAAATGTAACCAAATATAAATATTTATTTAAACTATAAAAGCTGTGAGAATTATAAAAAGTCGGCCTATAAGCCGTTTTTCGTGCTGTTTTATAAAAAACTTGCTTGATTTAGGGCGATGAAAAGTTATTCTAAATCGCTCGTTGTAAAAAATCCGTATTTTTTATTGAAGATAAAATCAAGCGCTAACATCACCCCGTTTACGAAAATGCTTCTTGATTGTGCGTTGTGGGTTATCGTTATAGTTTGGTCGTCGCCCAAAAAAGTTACCTGGTGCTCACCGATAACGTTACCGCCACGCTGGCTGAAAATTTGCGCGTCTATTTTGCCAGTTTTATCTATTGCGTTCTTCAAATCAATTGACGTACCGCTTGGCATATCCTTTTTATTTTTGTGATGCGTTTCTATTATATAAACGTTTTGCCAATCAAAAGCTTTTGCAATATTACAAGCGCAAGTTTTAAAAAGGTGTACGCAAAGCGCCGTGTTTGAAGACAAAAAAACGGGTATTTGTTTAGAAGCGTCTTTTGCCTTTTCTACTTGCGTTTGGGTTAAATTAGTTGTGCCCGATATAAACGCGCAGTTGTTTTCAACGGCAAATAAAAGGGCGCTGTCAAAAAGCGTATTTGATGAAAAATCAACGATATAGTCAACGGTTTCTTTTACTTGGGTAAAATCCTTATAAATTGGGCAATCAAAGTTACCGCCTAAAGTTTTATCAACGCCACAAACTACGTTGTACCTGCTACCTAATAGTTTTTGGTAAATTTGCTTACCCATATTACCGTTTATGCCACTTATCAAAAGGCTTTGCATAATCGTACCCCCTACAATAATTTATCACTATATTTTATTGTCGGTAAGTATCCTGTATGCTAAAAAATCAGTACAGGTTGTTTTTTACGACAAGCTTGGCAATTTGTACGGCGTTTAGCGCCGCGCCCTTTAAAAGATTATCAAAAACCAACCAAAAATTCAACGCTTTTTTATTGGAATTATCACTGCGGACTCGCCCTAAAAATATATCGAAGCCCCCGTCGGCGTCAAGCGTCGTCGGTACGTTTGGGATTGAGTTTTCAGTTAGATTTTGTTGCTTAAGCTGAACCCCGTTAATTGTCGAAAGTTGGGCTATAAGTCGATTAAACTCATATTTTTTACAAAGTTCAACGTTAACGGACTGGCTGTGGCAGTTAAAACACGGTACTCTAACTGCCGTTGCCGTTATTTTTAAATCTGGCCGATGCAATATCTTTTTGCTCTCTAAAATTATCTTGTTTTCTTCTTCGGTATAGCCGTTTTTATTAATTGTGCCGATAAGTGGTACTGCATTTGAATACAGCCTTATCGGGAAGTCGTTATTAGAAAAACCCAACTGTCCACTTGTGAGAGCTTCGATACCCTTTGCTCCAGCGCCTGAAACTGCTTGATAGGTAGAAACCACTACCCGTTTTACTCCGTAAACTTTATCAAGCATAGATAAAACTGGCATTAGCATAATCGTTGAGCAGTTGGGGTTTGAAATTATGCCGTTATGTAAAAAAAGGTCTTCGGGGTTGACTTCGGGCACGACAAGGGGTACTTTGTTTTGAAGCCTAAAATATGACGAGTTATCTATAACGACCGCGCCCCCACGTAAAAAATGGTGGGCATAAGCCGTTGCAACCTGGCTACCTGCTACGAAAAACGCAATATTGATTTTTTTGTTTTGTAGGTTTTTAAGGTTTAACTCTTCAACAACGAGCGCGCGCCCCTTAAAAAAGACCGTTTTGCCGGCACTTTTTTTGCTTGCAAAAAGGTAAAGGCTTTCAAAGTCGAAATCAAGCCGTGATAAAACTTGTAAAACCTTTGTACCAACCATGCCAGTGCATCCAACAACTGCAATATTCATAAATTACCCCGAAAAACTATATTTTTAAAGCCCTTAAACCACCTAAAACGCTTTGTTTTAAACTTTTTTTAAGTTTAAGGGCTATTTTGTTTGTAAAAGTTAATAATTTAAGTTATTATATTTAAGTAATAAATATAAGTAACCAAGCCGTTATAGCTTGCTTATCAAAAGCAAATGCGCGCTTGATTACGTTAAAGAGGTTATATGTCAAGTAAAGGCAGTAAAAATCCAAATCCTTACGCAAAAAACGATAAGGCCAAGAAGGGTAAAGCTTCAAAGCCCCAAAATACCGATAAGGAATTTTTAAAAGGTCAAAGTGGTTTGACCGATAAGTCGGGCGTTGACGGGTATTTCCGTCCAGAGCACGGCGTAAACCGTTGGTCGTTGGGTTCCCAACTTATTATGGGCAACTTTTTGCAAACGATAGGGCTTAACTTTTTGATGCTCATTTTCGTTGCGCCCGTATTAGTGCTTGCGTTTATGCGTTATTATTCTATCGCACAAGCAGCTCAAGGCTCACCGTTTACGGCCAATATGGGTATAGGTTACTTCCCAATCGTTAATATGGTTGGTTTGGAAGAAACAATTCTTTATAACGCCAACTTCAAATTCTTTATCTGGCTACCCGTTGCAGCAATATGGCTCTCGATTGGTTTGTCTGGCGGTATGTATTTAATGCGTAACCTTGCCTGGGGCGAAAACGTTACCATCGTAAAGGACTTTATAAAGGGCGTAAAGAAAAACTTTGTGCCAATGCTTATTGAAACCGTTTTGTACGCAGTAGTTTTAAGCGCGTCGGCAATTATGATTTCATATCTCGACCGTGAAATGGCAGTTATCGGCACTATTTGGTACTTGACCGTTTCCAAGATTGCGCTTTACGTGCTTATTGCGCTTGCTACACTTCATTTTATGTCGATGATATCCTTAATTGTCACATACAAAGGTAGCTTCTTTGCGCTATTTAAAAACGCGCTTATTCTTTCAACGGTGTTATCGCCAATCAACGCAATTTTCGCAGGCTTTGCGCTATTACCGTTTATCCTGCTTTTATTCCAAGGCACGTTTAGCTTTGGTATAATGATAGTATTAATGCTTGGCGGAACGTTCTTCCTTGTCGTTTGGACGCTTTATAATCAATGGGTATATGAAAAATTCCTTGACCAAAGGGTTGAACGCTACAAAGCAAGCCAAGAAGAGCAACAGGAACACGAAAACCGTAAAAAGCTTGCAACCGAAGCAAACAAGCAAAACGGCTACGTTGCAGTTGGTGAAAAGCCAAGCGCACTTGCAGGCGTTAAAGCCGTAACCGACTATGAAGTTGGCTTAACGGCAATCGAAGGTGCTTTCACAAGGGATAGCATCGTTAAAGCCGAACAGGAAAAACAACAGTTTTAGGGCATTCGCCCCGAAGTAAAATTCGGGGCAAATTTTTTTCGTTAGTGTAATTTAGACTAAGCGATTTATTACCACGCAGTTAGCGTAAAGGGTTTAAAATGATAGAAAAAGCTTACAGCGCGTTGTCAACCGTGTATGAAAATTTAATATGTGACGATGACTATTTGGCTTGGGCTGAAATGGTTGTTGAAACTATAAAAAACAACGCTAACGGTACTATAGGCTTAGATTTGGCTTGTGGTAGTGGTTATTTTACGCGCGCATTAAAGCGCGCGGGCTTTAAAGTGACGGGCGTTGACGTTTCCCCCGAAATGCTAACCGTTGCAAAGCAAAAATGCCAACAAGAAGGGCTTAACGTTGAGTTTTTATGCCAGGACGTTAAAAAGCTTAAAAGCTTTCAAAAGGTTGATTTTGTGACTATTATTAACGACGGTGTTAACTACCTTTCGGCAAAAGACCTTGAAAAGGCTTTAAAGGCAATCAAGAGTGCGTTAAAGCCAAATGGGTTACTCTTTTTTGATTTTTCAACCGAGTATAAGCTTCGCCACGTTTTAGGCAACAACCTTTTCGGTGAAGACAGGGAAGACCTAACCTACCTTTGGTTTAACACCTTAAACGACGATTCAGTTAAAATGGATTTATCCTTCTTTTTTAAAGACGGTGATAAATATATCAAGCGTGAAGAAACGCATTTGCAGTATATACACACCTTAACCGATATTCTCAATTTACTTGAAAAGTTGGGCTATAAGTCGGTTATCG